>NZ_JBGCCO010000044.1:0-61007 GCF_041262605.1 Kitasatospora sp. GAS1066B | reverse complement strand
CTCCGACGCGAACGCCTCCAGGTCCTCCCGGACCTCGGCCATCTCCCCAGGTGTCACACCTCAACAACGCACCACCCGACACAAAGACACGCCACCATCGAGTCGACCTGACCAAGCCCTACTAGGCGCACCACGCTGTCGGGCGCCCTCGTGAGCTGCTGCACAAGAGCGCACGCCTGCGGCGCCGATTCCTGCGGGAAGAGCCCTGGGATCCCTGTCCCGTCAGCGGGCCGGGTACGCGCGATTCATGAGGTGCGCACGCGGAGGAACGCCCCGTTGGGCCGGCACGTGTTGTCGGTCGCTCACGAGTGGCGCACAGCCCGCTCCTGACGGATGGTCAGGAGCGGGCTGTGTGGTTCCCCGGGGGTGTCAGCGGTCGGTGGTGGTGATCCAGTAGGGGTCGGGGTCCGCGCCCGGGGACGGGTGCGCGGCGTACTCCCGGTGCGGCGCCTGCTCCCGTGCCGGGGGGCGGGCTGCCGGTCGGCCCGAGCGGACCGGCCACCAGAGGCTCCGGCCGAGCAGGGCCGCCAGCGAGGGCACCAGCACGATCGAGAGCAGGAAGGCGGAGAGCAGGATGCCCAGCGCCATCGCGAAGCCGACCTGCTGGGTCGACGACGACGGGGTGACCGCGAGGGTGCCGAAGGAGCCGGCCAGCACCACGCCCGCCGTCGCGATGGCCGGCGCGGTGTGCCGCACGGCCCGGGCCACCGCGGTCCGGGCCGGCACCGGCTGCTCCATCTCCTCGCGGATCCGGTCGCTGATCAGGATGTTGTAGTCGGTGCCGAGGGCGACCACGAAGAGGAACAGCACCAGCGGCAGGGTGAAGTCGACGCCCGGCCGGTGCATCGCGTGCTGGAAGAGCAGGGCGGCGGAGCCGAGGGTGGCCGCGAAGCCGAGGCCGACCGAGATCATCAGGATCAGCGGTGCCAGCAGGCTGCGCAGCAGCATGAACGGGATCAGCGCGATCAGCACGGCCGCCACCGGGAAGACCAGTTTCAGGTCGTGGTCTACGGCGGCGGAGACGTCGGCGAAGATCGCCGGGGTGCCGCCCACGTGCGCCACCAGCCCGGCCGGCGTCGCCTTGGCCACCGCCGCGCGCAGCGGGCCGGAGACCAGCTCACGGGCTTGCGAGGACTGCGAGTCGGCGGTCAGGAAGACGTCGATCCGGGCCGCCTGCCCGCTCTGGCTCAGCACCGGCCAACTGCCCGGCTGCCGCGTGCTGGCGCTGAGCACGTTCGACCTGGACGAGTACGTGGTCGCCGCCCTGCGCGCGGGTGCCTACGGGTTCCTGCCCAAGGACGTCTCACCGGAGGAGCTGCTCGCCGCGGTGCGCACCGTGCACACCGGTGAGGCCGCCGTGGCGCCGCGCCTGCTCACCCGGCTGATCTCCACCTACGTCACCGCGCCGCACCGCACCCGACCGCCGGCCCCGGTAGCGGGCACGGGCGCCGGACCGGGCGAGCTGACGCCCCGCGAGGTCGAGGTGTGGCGCCTGCTCGCCACCGGACTGGACAATGCCGAGATCGCGCGGGCGCTGGAGCTCAGCGTCTCCACGGTGAAGAACTACATCACCAGCATCTTCGGCAAGCTGAGCGTCCGAGACCGCGCCCAGGCGGTGATCGCCGCCTACGAGTCCGGCCTGGTCGCGGCCCGCCCGGCGGCCACGGCGGCTCCGACGGCTTCGGCGAACTGACGCCGGCCGCCGCGGGAACGGTGTGCCTGCCGAGAATGCCATCCATGTAGCTCAGAGCCTGCTTGGTGGCTGCGGCAGGATGATCACTCATGCTGCTTCGCCTGGCACTGCGGGTGCCGATAAATCATCCGGCCAGGTGGGGGCTTTGATCACTGGCCTCTGGCCGTACTGGTTGCTCGCCCGCTGTCTTCCTCTGGACACGGCACGGCGGCATCATGATCCGTCGTGCTGCTGCGCCTGGCCTACCTCGCCGTGACCAACACCTTCACGCTTCTACGGCTGCTGCCGATGAGCGAGCGGGACAAGGACATCGAGATCCTCGCGCTGCGCCACCAATTGCTGGTCCTGCAGCGCCAGGCATACACCCGTACCGACCGGCCACCCGGCCTGATCAACTCCACGCTCAGCAGTGCGAACTGAGGGAACAAGACGGCCAGAAGGTCAGCGACGGACACCCATCATGATCGACAACTTTCAAGATCCACGGGCGGCTTCCACGGAACTCGCGCCAGAGCCTAGGACGTCTGGGTGGGCGGACAGTTCGTGGTCCATGTGGGCGGACAGCTCATCTCCCTGGGCGGTGTGATCAATCGTCACCCGAGAGGGCCAGTGGGGTTCGGTCCGGCCGGGTGCTGGAGCGTGGCTTCCCCAACTGTCACGGCTCTGTCTCAAGCCCGGCCCGCTTGTCACAGCTCCGTCCCGAACCCAGGACGCCGGGGCAAGGCATGCCAGGGTGAACCGCATGCCTAGTACCACTTCTGAGAGTCCTGCCGGGCCGGAAAGCCGGGCCGTGGCCAACGACTACGACAGCTTCGCCCAGGCCTATGAGACCGGCACCGAGGCGAACCTCATCAACGGCTACTACGCCCGGCCCGCGATCCTGGACCTGGCCGGGGACGTGACCGGGCGGCGGGTCCTCGACGTCGGCTGCGGATCCGGCCCCCTGTTCGCGTCGCTGCGCGACCGGGGCGCGATCGTGACCGGCTTCGACTCCAGCGCCAGGATGCTGGAACTGGCCAGCAAGAGGCTCGGCCCCGATGCCGCCCTGCACCTCGCGGATCTGGGCGACCCACTGCCGCTCCCCGACGGTGCCTTCGATGACGTTGTCGCGTCCCTGGTGCTCCACTACCTCGAGGACTGGACGGCACCGCTGGCCGAGTTGCGGCGCGTGTTGAAGCCCGGCGGCCGGCTGATCGTTTCCGTCAACCATCCCTCGGCCTTCAAGATCATCAACCCGGCCGAGGACTACTTCGCGACCGTCCAGTGGTCCTACGACTGCGACTTCGCCGGCCAGAAAGTCGTCCTGACGAACTGGCACCGGCCGCTGCACGCCATGACGGACGCGTTCACCGCCGCCGGCTTCCGGATCGCCGTCATCAGCGAACCGCCCGCTGCACCAGGTGCCGAGGAGCTGTTCCCCGAGATCGCGGCCAGGCCGAGGTTCCTGTGCTTCCTGTTCTTCGTCCTCGAGGCCGTCTGACCAGTGAGTGAGCTGGAGTGACGGCCCGTTCGAGTAGCCCCGCGCCCGCCTGTGAAGGCGTGGTCACGTCGCCAGCGGGACGACGCCTTGTCCGTTGGTGGCCTGCTGCAGGCGGCGGCTGGTGCCCTCGGTCAGCACGATGTGCGAGTGGTGCAGGAGCCGGTCGACCGCCGCGGTGGCGATGGTCTTGGGCATGATCGTGTCGAAGCCGGCGGGGTGGATGTTGCTGACTCGCGCCGCGACGGTCACGGTGGGCGTACTCCTGACAGTTGCCAACCACACGGGCGTCGCGCACGCCGACGGCCAAGGAGCGCATTACGGCACGACGGTCTGCGGAAGCGCGGGCTGCGATCTCTCAGCGGTCCAGATGGGTGCGATCCCTTCCGTGCCCGGGACGACTCGCCCGGCTCAGGCTGCCGCGAACCCTGCTGGTGGTGGGCCGTAGCCGACCTGCGTGAGTGTGCCGGAGTCGGACGTGCTCACGCTCGGGGACGGTCACCAGGAGGGGGGACTTGTGCCACCGTCCATCCTGGAGTGCGCTTCTGCGGTGCTGGATCTCGACGGCCCTTGAATGTTCGCGGCGCGGCCTTCTGGAGGGCCGATGGCTCTGCTGATGCGCTGCGTCTCGCGGAGTCGTGGCGCGCGAGCCCGCGTTCGGAGGTACAGATGAGTGGAAGGCATGGGTGGCGGTAGGTTTCGAGTGCTGCGCTGGAGGGCCGATGCGCCGGGACGGACGGGTGGCGAACTTCCTGCTCGCGCTGCTGAGCCGTGACTGGGCGGGAGTGCCGGTCGCACTGGCGGTGGCAGGGGTGGGCGGCGGTCTCGTCGGGTTCGGCTCGGACTGGGTGGTGGTGCTCGGTGGTCTGCTGGTGACTGTCGGTGTGGTGCTGCTGGCCGGGGCTGTTCGGCACCTGGTGCTGGTGACCCGTCGCGCGGAGGCTGAGCGGCCGCCGGGACGGCTGGTCGACGTGGGCGGCCACCGGATCCACGTCCTCGCCGAGGGGGACGCCGGGGGCGGGCTGACGGTGGTCTGGATGCCGGGTGGACACGCGCCCGGAGAGGAGTTCGGGCAGCTGCACGCGATGCTGGCGGCCTCGACCCGCTCGGTGCTGGTCGACCGGTTCGGCACGGCTTGGAGCGATGTCGGGCCTTTCCCCAGGACGACGGCGGCCGAGGCGCAGGAGCTGCTGGCGGCGCTGGAGGGGGCGGGGGAACGGCCCCCTTATGTGCTCGTAGGCCACTCCCTCGGCGGGCTGCTGGTCGCGAACGCAGCCAGACGGCGGCCCGACCTGGTGGCGGGAGTCGTGCTGCTGGATCCGACGCCCCTGGAGGTCATCGCGTTCGCGCCGCCCAACCCGATGGTCGCGGGCATGCGCGGGGCGCTCCTGCTGACGGCGCTGCGGCACCTGTTCGGCATTCACCGGAGCCGTGGCCGTGGCAGCCGGACCGGCCAGTACTGCGCGGCCGCGTCGATCTTCACGGAGCTCTCGCCTGCCGGCCTGGCGGGAGTGGGCTGGGAGACCGTGGTCTATGACGGGGACCTCGGCGACCTGCCACTGGTGCTGGTCATACCCCGTGACCTCACGGGTGGCGAGACGGTGCTGGCCGCCGCCCGGGACGCGGCCGAGGCCGAGCGGATCGGCCGCTTCTACCTCGGGGCCCGGACCCGCTACCTCGCGGCGTCGACCGCGTCCCGGGTGGTGTACACGCCGGCGGGCACCGGCCACGACTTCCCGACCGAGGCGCCCGGGTTCGTGGTCGGGGTGGTCGCGGACCTGGTGCGGGAGCTGCGCACGTTCAGCCCATGACCGTGCGGGCGGAGCCGGGCCGGGCCGGGCGCCGGCGGGAGAAGGCGCCCAGGTCCACGACGTTGCCGGTGTGCTCGCAGCGGTAGCGGACCGGGTCGCCGTCGTGGTCGTGGCCGGCCTCGACCAGGTCGACCAGGGTGGCGAGGAAGCGGCCCACCAGCGGGGCGTTCTTGAACTGGTTGCCGCTCGTGCCCATGGCGACGTAGTAGCCGCCGAGGGCGGTGCGGTCGTAGATCGGGGTCCAGTCGTCGGCGACGTCGTACACGCCCGCGACGCCGACGGGCCGGTTCGGGATGCCGATCTCCGGGAAGCGGCGGGCTGCCCGGGTGACCTGGGTCCGGAAGCGGTGGGCGGTGGGGCGGGGGTCGGCTTCGTCCGGGTCGTCGATCCACTCCGGCAGGTCGCAGGGTGGCTCGGTGCCGCCGACCAGGAGGTGGCCGCTGGAGGCCGCTCGCAGATAGGTGCCGAGGTCGAGGTCGGCGACGACGGGGCCGAGACCGGGACCGGCGGTGTGGCCGCTCGGTGCGACGATCTGGTGGACCTCCTCGCGCAGCGGGCGCACGCCGATCGTGAAATCGTCGCCGACGCCGGACAGCCGGTTGAGGCCCCCCGACCACGGGCCGGCGGCGTTGACCACCACCGGGGTGGCGATTCGCGTTCCGTCGGCCAGCCGGATGCCCGCCACCCGGTCCGCGTGCCGGTCGACGGCCACCACGGTGTGGTGGAACAGGAAGCTCGCGCCCAGCTCACCCGCCGCGTCGGCGAGGTTCTGGGCGGCGAGCTGCGGGTCGTCGACGAACCCGGCGTCCGGGGTGAAGAGGGCGCCGAGCTCGCCGGTCGGTGCGTCGAAGAAGGCGTCGTCGTCCACCGGCTTCGGCGGCCAGTACCGCCCGGTGTCGATCCCGGGGAGGCGCCGGCACAGCGTAGGGGCGTCCCACCGTTCGTACTGGACGCCGGCGCGGTCGAACAGGGCGGTGACCCCGGACGGTGTGACGGCGGGGGAGTCGAGCAGCACCGCGCCGGTGCGGTGGAAGGCCGCGAGCGGGCGGCGGCCGGTGAGCCGCAGGTGGTCGGGCCAGGACGTCCAGAGGTGTTGGGCCTCCCAGGCCGTGGCCACGCCGTCGAAGGTGGAGTAGTTGAACCGGATGATCGCACTGGAGGCGCTGGTGGAGCCGTGGCCGGCGGCGCCTGCCTTGTCCACGACGACCACCTGCCGCCCGGTGCGGGCGAGTTCGAGGGCGATGGCGGCGCCGATCACCCCGGCTCCGACGACGACCGCGTCCGGTCGGTTGGTGCTCATGACGGCCCCTCATCGGGCAGGGAGGTACGCAGGCTGGGCACGGAGGCGAGCAGCGTTCGGGTGTAGGGGTGCCGTGGGTCGCGCAGCAGGGCCTCGGTGGGGGCGGTCTCGACGATCCGACCGTGCCGCATGACCGCCACCGCGTCGGAGACGTAGCAGACCGCCGGCAGGTTGTGGCCGATGAAGAGCATGGACAGGCCGAGCCGCCGCTGGAGGTCGCGGATCGTGTTGAGGACGGCGGCCTGCACCGAGACGTCGAGCGCCGAGGTGATCTCGTCGGCGATCAGCAGTCCGGGCTCGACGGCCAGGGCACGGGCGACGGCGACCCGCTGGCGCTGGCCGCCGGACAGGTGCCGAGGCAGGCGGTCCGCGAACCGATGGTTCAGGCCGACGAGTTCGAGCAGGGCGGTGACCCGCTCGGCACGGGCCCGCCGGTCGAGCCGGTGGAAAACGGTCGCCGCTTCGCCGAGCGTCTGGTGGACGGTCATCCGGGGATCCAGCGCGGTGTCCGGGTCCTGGAGGACGATCTGGACCAGGCGGCCGAGCCGGCGCCGGTCGCCGACGGTGCGGGCCCGGACCTCCCGGCCGTCGAGCAGGACCCGACCCCCGTGCACGGGGGTGAGGCCGACGATCGCGCGGGCCAGGCTCGACTTCCCGGAGCCGGACTCGCCCACGAGCCCGAGCGTGGTGCCGGGCGGGATCTCCAGCGAGACGCCGTCCACGGCGGCGACGGGGCCGCGCGGGCCGTGGTGGCGGACGGTGAGGTCGGTGAGCTGAAGGGCGGTCATGACGCGACCACCTCCGCCGCCACCGGGTTCCAGCAAGCCACCCGGTGGACCGCGTCGAGGTCCTCCAGCGGCGGGGCCTGCTCGGCGCAGTGCTCCCGGCGGCGCGGGCAGCGGGACTCGAACGGGCAGCCCGGGGTGGGCGCGAGTGGCTCGGGCAGTGCGCCCTCCACGGTCGGCAGCGGCCGGTCGCGGTCAGCGGAGAGGTTCGGCACCGAGGCGACCAGGGCCCGGGTGTAGGGGTGCCGGGTGCCGGTCGAGAGCCGGTCGGCGGGCAGGGTCTCGACGATGGTCCCCGCGTACATCACCGCAACGCGGTCGCAGAACTCGCCCACCAGCGCGACGTCGTGGCTGATGAACAGGACGGCGGCGCAGGTGTCCCGCCGGATCTCGGACAGCAGCCTGGTGATCTGCCGCTGCACGGTGACGTCGAGTGCGGTGGTCGGCTCGTCGGCGATGATCAGGCTGGGCCGCACCATCAGCCCGGCGGCGATCATCACCCGCTGGCGCTGGCCGCCGGAGAGCTGGTGAGGGCGTGCCCGCAGCACCGCTGGAGGGAGGGCGACCCGGCGCAGGGCGTCGGAGGCATCCGTCAACGCCTGGGCGCGGCTCGTGCCGCGATGGGTGCGGACGGTCTCGGTGAGCTGGGTGGCGATGCGCAGCGACGGGTTGAGCGCCGAGGCCGGGTTCTGGAAGATCATCGCCAGGCCGGTCGCGAGGTGGCGTTCGTGCTCCTTCGGCGTCATGGCGGCGAGGTCGGCGCCGAGCAGGCGCAGGGTTCGCCGGGAGATCCGGGCCCGGTCCGGAAGCAGGTCGGCGATGGCGAGCACGGTGAGCGATTTGCCGGAGCCGGATTCGCCGACGAGTCCGACGATCTCACCGGGCCGCAGGGACAAGCTCACGCCGCGCACCGGTCGGACCACGCCGTCCGGGGTGGGGAGTTCGACGGTGAGGTCCTCGACCTGGAGTACGAGACCCTCCGTGGCGGGCCCGCTCGTGGCGATCGGCGCAGCAGGCGTACGGGGTGCCGGGCTGCGCCGGGCGACGCCGCCGGCCAGCACCTCGCCGAGCAGCTGGAACGCCACCGCCGCGTAGAGGACGGCCAGGCCGGGGGCGAGGGCGGGCAGCGGCTCGGCGTAGATGCGGTCGAGTCCCTGGTTGAGCAACTGCCCCCAGTCGTAGCCGGGCGGTTGGACGCCCAGGCCGAGGAAGCTCAGCCCGGCGAGCGCGACGAGCGCGGTGCCCGCGGCCGTGGTGGTGCTCAGCAGCAGGGGTTCGGCGATGTTGGGCAGGACGTGCCGCCACAGCAGCCGGTGCCGGCGCAGGCCGAGGACCCGGGCCGAGGCCAGGTGGTCGGTGCCCGCGACGGCTGCGGCGAGCGTCTGGGCGAGCCGGGCGAAACCGGGTACCCCCGCGACGGCGAGGGCGAGCATCGCCCCGTCGGCGCCCGCGCCGAACACGACCGCGAGGAACATCGCGACCAGCAGTGCGGGGAAGGCGAGCAGGAGGTTGATCAGCCCGGCGAGCAGCCGGCGGGCGCGGCGGCCGACCACGGCGGTGGACGCGCCGAGGAGGATGCCCCCGGTCGCGCCGAGCAGGACCGCAGCCAGCGCGAGCAACAGGGAGGGCCGGGTGGCCGTCAGGACGCGGTCGAGCACGTCCCGTCCGAGGTTGTCGGTGCCGAACGGGTGTGCTGCGGACGGGCCTTGCAGCACCGCGGCGGGGTCGGGCCGGTCGGCCGCCGCGCCCCAGAGGAGCGGGCCGGCCAGCGCGAGCACGACCAGGGACGCCAGCATGGCCGCCGTGACCCAGGCCATCGGCGAGCGCGGGCACCTGAGGGGAAGGGACATCGGATCCTCAGCTCTCCCTGATCGCCGAGCGCGGGTCCAGCAGAGCCAGCAGCATGTCGACCAGGAGGCCGGCGAGCAGGACGGTCGTGCCCAGGATCAGCACCATCGCCTGGACCACCGGGTAGTCCTGGGTGACCACCGACTGCGCCAGTGCCGAGCCGATGCCGGGCCAGGCGAACACCTTCTCGACCAGCACCGTGCCGGCGATCAAGGCGGGCAGCAGGCTTCCGGCGACCGTGAGCGCGGCGGTCGCCATGTTCGGCGCCGCGTGCAGCAGGTAGCGGCGGGCGGGGGACAGCCGTTTGCTCCGGGCAGTGCGCAGGTAGTCCTCGGACAGCACCTTCAGCGCCTCCACCCGGACGATGCGCACCAGGACGGCCGTGGGCGCGAGGCAGAGCGCGAGGACCGGCAGGACGAAGGACTCGGCTCCTGCCGAGCCGGCCACCGGGAACAGTTGGAGGCCGACGGCCAGGAACGCGGTGAGCCCGGCGGCCAGGACGAAGTCCGGCACTCCGGCCAGCCCGGCGGTCAGTACCGTGAACGCCAGTTCGCTGCGCGGGTGGCGGCCGTCGCGGGTGCGGACGGCGGCGAGCAGTCCGCAGGGCAGGGCGACGGCGAGGGTGACGAGGAAGGCCAGGCCGGCGATCTCCAGGGTGGCCGGCAGCCGGGTGCGGACCAGCTCGGCGACCGGGGTCCCGGTGACCAGCGAGGTGCCGAGATCGCCGTGCGCGAGGCCGCTCAGGTAGTCCCGGTACTGGGACAGGAACGGCGCGTCGAGCCCGAGTTGGTGTCGGCGCGCGGCCACCAGGGCGGGGGCGGCGTCGACGCCGAGCGCGGCGCGGACCGGGTCGCCGGGGACGAGGCGGATCATCGCGAACGACGCGGTGAGCACGACCCCGAGGGAGAGGAGCAGCCGGGCCGTGCGGCGGGCGAGGAACGCCGTCCAGGGATTGCGCAGCAGATGGGGCAAGGACACGGTGGGCCCCCGGTCACTGGTGGAGGCGGATGCTGGTGGGGACGAGCCGGCCGCCGAAGGTGGTGGCGAAGGTGGTGCTCCGGCCGTACACGGTGCTCCGGCCGTCCGCGATCGGCAGGGCGTCGGCCGAGCGGAAGAGGGCGGCGGCGGCCCGGTTCCAGGTGCCGCAGCCCTCGGTGTCCGGCTCCCGGAGGGCCTCGGCGACCAGGGCGTCGTACTCGGGGTCGGCGACGCCCGCGAAGTTGAGGCCCTGGGCGGGGGTGGGGCCGGAGAAGAACGGGATGAAGCCGACCGGCAGGGCGAAGCCCGGCGAGGTGCCGACCACCACGTCGAAGTCGCCGGTCTGGTACATGGCGTTGACGAGCGCGGGCAGGCCCTCGGTGACCAGCTTGACGTCGGCGCCGAGCGCCGTCCAGGTCCGGGCCATCAGCTCGGCGGCGGGCGGCAGGGTCGGTCCGAGATCGGGGCTGGTGATCAGGCGCAGCCGCAGCGGTCGGCCGTCCTTGGTCAACCGGCCGCCCGGGTCGCGGGTCCAGCCGGCGGCGCGCAGGGCCTCGGCGGCGTCCTGCGCCGGCAGGTTCGCGGCCGCGAGGTCGGCGTGGCAGACGGCGCCCTCGGCGCCGAAGTCGGTGGCGGGCCGACCGGTGCCGCCGACGGCGACGTTGGCGAGGCCCTGCCGGTCGAGCGCGGACACCAGGGCCCGGCGCAGTGCCGGGTCGGCCAGCGGCCGGCCGGGGCGCTGGTTGAAGAAGGTCAGCCCGACGACGGTCGCCACGTCGGTGGTGGACAGGCCGTGGCCGGTGAGCCGGGCGCGGTCCGGCCCGTTCACGTATCCGATGTCGACGCCCCCGGTGAGCAGCAGGTTCGCGGTGGTGGACGCCTGGGGCACCACCGAGATGACGAGGCGGGCCGGCAGGCCGGGCTCCGCGGTGGTCGCGTCGGCCGGGCCCCAGGTGTAGCCCTCGCGGACGGTGAACTCGTACGGCCCGCCGGGGGAGTAGCGGCTCAGGACGTACGGGCCGGTGCCGTGGGTGGCGCGGTCGAGTGACCGGGGTCGGTCGAGGCCGGCGGGGCAGACGATCGGCAGCAGGCCGAGGGTGCGGGTGAGGAAGGGGAAGGGGGTGGCGGTGGCGGCGGACACGGTGCGGGTCCGGTCGTCGGCGGTCGCGGTGTAGGGGACGTCGGGCAGGACGGTCTGGGCGCCGGCGAGCTGGTTGGCCGGGTCGCCCGCGTACGTCAGCGCCCGGGCCACCGCCGAGGCGGTGAGGGGGGTGCCGTCGGAGCAGGTGATGCCGGGGCGGAGAGTGAAGGTGGCCGTGGTGGTGGTGGCCTGCCAGGAGGAGGCCAGACCGGAGACCACGGTGCCGTCGGGGGCGAGGTCGACCAGCGAGTCGTAGGCGTAGCGGGCCTGGGCAGCGCCGAAGGTCGAGTACGGGTCGAAGCTCGGCGTCTCACTGGCCGCGGCGATCCGGACGGTCCCGTGCTCGACGGGCGGAGTGCTCGTCGAGGACCGCGCGGTGCCCCCGCAGCCGGCCACCGCGGCGGCCGTGACGGTGGCGGCGAGCGCACGGGCGGTCGGCCGGGTGCGACGGAGCATGGGCGTCATGGTGCCACCGAGTTCTGCCAATGGCGAGTCAACTCGCTTGTGTGATAAGAGTGTTCGATTGTGACGGGGTGATCGTGGTCAGGCGTGCCGGAGGCAGAGAGTGCCCCACTGGAAGCCCGCTCCGATCCCGGACAGGACGTAGGTGTCGCCCGGTCGCAGGCCGCCCGCGGTGACGGTGGAGTGGAGCGCGGTGAACAGGCCGGCGGATCCGGTGTTGCCGAGCCGGTCGACGGTGACGGGGACGCGGTCCTGAGGGACGCCCATGGTCTTCACGGTTTCGGTGAGGAGGTTCAGGTTGGCCTGGTGCAGGAAGAAGTGCCGGATCTCGTCGAGCGGCACGCGGGCCTGCCGGGCGGCGCTGGTGATGCTCTCGGGCAGGCGGGTGGTGGCGGTGTTCCAGACGGAGCGGCCGTCCATGCGCAGGTAGTGGGCGCCGGTGGCCAGGGTGGCTGCGCTGGTGGGCAGCCGGGAGCCGCCGGCCGGGACCTGGACGTCGTAGGAGAGCTGGGAGCCCAGGTCGTAGGAGAGCAGGCCCGCGCCGGCGGTCTCGGAGCGGGTGAGCACGACGGCGGCTGCGGCGTCGCCGAAGAAGACGCCGGTGGTGCGGTCCGTGGGGTCGGTGATCCTGGAGGCGCAGTCGGCGGCGAGGACCAGGATGGTGGTGATGGAAGGGTTCTGGAGCAGGTGGGCGGCGATCAGCACGGCCTGGACACCGGAGGCGCAGGCCGCCTGGGTGACGTCCAGGGACAGGGCCCGGTGGGCGCCCAGGGCATCCTTGACGATCAGCGCGGTGGAGGGCAGGGGCTGGTCCCCGGTGTAGGTGGCGACGATCACCGCGTCCAACTGGGTGGGGGCGGTGCCCGCCGCCTCCAGGGCCTGGTGTGCGGCGTCGACGCACATGTCGGAGGTGGCCAGATCGGGGGCCAGGCGGCGCCGTTCACGGATGCCGGTGCGGCTGGTGATCCATGCGTCGCTGGTGTCGAGGGAGCGAGTCAGCTGCTCGTTGGTGACGACGGCCGGGGGCAGGTGCACGCCGGTCCCCGCGACGGCGAACGGGGCGGGCAACCCCGCGCCGGTTTGGTGGTGCAGGGGCTTGTCCTGGGTGACGGTCATGCGACGGTGCTCCGCTCGGGCGGGATCAGGACCTCCGGGGCGGTGCGGACGCGGCCGGAGGCGTCAGGGGTCACCGAGCACGCTACGTCGGGCGGTCCAGGTGATGAGGGCGCCGCAAACCCGGGAACCGGCTGCGGCACACGCACACCCGACCCTCCTGGCGCGCCGGCTGGGGACGAGTAGGCTCACCAGAACGTCCGTGCGCACGGTGACATCCCGGCGCTCCGGTTGATGCGGTGGCCTTCTGTACGGGTCGGGGGCGAAGCCCGTCGCCGCATCCGTTCGAGGGATACGGTGGCTGCTGTTTCGTGGACCGGGCGGGGCGGCCGGCCCGTCACCGGCACACTGGCCACATGAGCGCGAGGACGAACGAGCCGGGCGGGGCGACGAGCCATCTGGCGGACCGCTACTGGGAGTTCCTGCTGGAGCGCGATCCACTGCTGAGAGTCCGCCAAGGGCTCCCGGTCGAGACGCTCCCCGGAGCGTCGGCCGCCGAGGCCGAGGAACGGGCGCGGTTCGCCGAGGAGGTGCTGGCCCGGGTACGGGCGCTCGACGGTGCGGAGCTGTCCGGTACCGATGCCGACACCGCCGCGTTCCTCACGGGGTTGGCCGAGCAGGAGCTGCGGTCCCACCGCTGCTACTGGCTGACGCCCGCGGCCACGCCGTACCGGCTGTTCCCGCTGTCGCAGTACGTCGACGCGGTCCTGTGCCCGTTCCGCTTCGCCGAACGACCGGATATCGAGCGGTACTTGTCGCTGCTGCACGAGCTGGCCCGGGTGGTCGGTTCGATCGCCGACAAGGCGGCGGAGCAGGCTGTACGCGGTTTCCGGGTGCCAGCCCCGGCCCTGGCCGGGGCGCGCGCCACCGTCGTCGGCCTGCGGGCGTCCGTGGCGCGCCGGGTGGAGGTGGACGACGACCGGCTCGGCGGACTGGGCCGCGCCGACCGCGGACGGCTCCGCGACGGGGTGCATCGGCTGGTGGAGGCGGAGTTGACCCCTGCCTTCGACGTCCTGCTCGCCGTCCTCGACGACCCGGACTACCTGCGCGAAGCGCCGGGGGCCGTCGGCTGGGCACAGTACGCGGGCGGGGAGGAGGCGTACCGGGAGTTCGTCCGGATTCACAGTGGGGGCGACACGCCGCCCGAGCGGCTCCACGAGCTCGGCCGCGAGCAGTGCCGGGAACTCGCCGAGCGGATGCGGGAGGTCCGCACGGCCCTCGGATTTCCGGGCCCCGAGGGCGCGTTCCACGAGCGGCTGCGCACCGAGCCCCGTCTGTACGCCCGGACCCCCGAGGAGGTCGAGGCCCGCTACCGCGGCTACCTCGACCGGCTCGCCCCGCTGCTGCCGCGCTGGTTCGCGGTCCTCCCGGCCGCGCCGTACGGACTGGCGCGGCTGGATCCGGCACTGGAGGCGGGGATGACCTTCGGGTACTACGAGCAGCCGACTCCGGACGTCCCGGTCGGACGCTACCGCTACAACGGCTCGGACCTGGATCGGCGCTCGCTCCTGGGCTCGGCGTCCCTGATCCACCACGAGCTCGCGCCGGGGCACCACTTCCACCTCGCGCGGCAGGCGGAGAACCGCGCGCTGCCGCAACTGCGCCGCGAGGTGGCCGAGTTCGGCGCGTTCAACGAGGGCTGGGCCGAGTACGCGGCCGGCCTCGGCTGGGAGATGGGCCTCTACGACGATCCTTGGGACGCCTACGGGCGTCTCGCGCAGGAGCGGTTCACCGCACAGCGCCTCGTCGTCGACACCGGGCTCAACCTAGGGACGATGAACCTGGAGCAGGCCCGGGACTTCATGCGCGCCAACTCCACCGAGGCGGACGGCCAGATCGCCTCGGACCTGCTGCGCTATGCGACCGACCTGCCCGGGCAGGCGCTCTCCTACCGGGCGGGCTACCTGGAGTTCACCCGGCTGCGGGCCGACGCCGAGGCCCGCCTGGGCGTCGGCTTCGACGTACGGGACTTCCACGAGGCGGTGCTGGGAGGAGGCGGGCTGCCGTTCCCCGACCTGCGCGAGCGGGTGGTACGAGAATTCGGCAATCCCAATAAATCATAAAAGTCGGACGAGATGCCCACGTGATAAGTAGGCATGCGGCACTCCGTGTCACCGAGACCGTTCAAGAGCACTCGCATGAGTGAAAATCGCCGGAACTGTTTGGCCTCGATGCACATGGCTCGACTACGGTGGCGGAAGAGCGGGCGGTGGACCCCATCGATGAGGAATTCGGGCCGATGGCCGAATTGCGAATTCCGGAAATGGGTGCTTCCGTCCGCACGTTGTGCGCGCTCCGGAGTTCGCAGTACCGGGGTCCCCTGTCATGCGTCTGCGTAGAGAGGTTGGAGCATCATGCCGCCCGTAGTCCCGCCCTTCCTGATCGGCCTCATCGTCGCGCCACTGGCCAAGCGTCTCCTCAAGCCGCTGGTGCGCGGCGTCGTCAAGACGTCCGTCGGCATCGCCATGGAGGTGAAGAAGGCGGCCCAAGAGGCCGGAGAGAACATCCACGACCTCGCGGCCGAGGTGGCTGCCGACGTGGTGGCCGCGCAGATCGTCGCCGGCGACGGTCACCCGGTCGCCGAGAGTTCCACCCCGAACGGCGAGAAGGAGGGGACCGCCGACCGGGCCGAGGGCGAGGCGAGGACCCCGAAGATCCGCGCGACCGCAGGCGTCGGCAAGACGCACTAGCGTTCTGTCCTGCGGTCCGACCCACCGCCTGGGTGCATGTTTCGACCGATCTCGAAAGATGCGTCCAAGCGGCGGTCGGCCGCCTGTCAGCTGAATCGTTCTCCCGCCAGATATTCCACTCCGTCGCAGTGTTCCGCCATGCCCGATGACGGATTTCCAGCGACCCCCGCAAACAGGTGATCGTACACATGCCATCTCTGCTGAGTGCCGCAGCCGGGAATCGTTTCGTGGATTCGGATGTGCGCCCACGCTCGGTCATTCCGGGCCGTCAGCGCTGGGACGTCAAGCCGGTTCTCGGACGGCCCCGGACGGCCGAAGTCCTCGCTGCCACCCTGCGGCGCGTCCCCGGGATCACCGAGGCGCAGGCAAGTCCGGTCACCGGTGGGGTCCTCGTGCGGCACGACGCGCGGGTGCGTGCCGCGGATGTCGGCCGGATCGTCCGCAGAGCGGTCGCCGTGGTCACGCAGGGGCCGACCAGGACAGGACGCCCGGCGCCGGCCCGACCCGCCGCCGAACCTGCTTCGCGTCCGGACCGCGGCCTCGTCGCGCGCCCGGTCCTCGCCGTCGGCGGCGGGGTGGCCGCCGGGATCGCGCTGATCCGAGGGTCGGCGCTGAGCAGGCAGCTGGTGGCACTCGGCGGGGTCGCAGCCGCGACCGTGGCCGTCGTCCGGCAGGCATGGCTCAGAACGGCCGACACGGCCGACGAGCCGGCCGGGATCGGAACCGAACGCCACCCCTTGCTGGAAGTCGTCGGACCGCACCGGCGCCGACTCTTCCGGGCCTCCTCGCTCTCGGTCGCCTGCCAGGTCTCGGAGATGGTGCTCGCCACCTTCCTCGGCTGGACCGCGCTGGTCCTCATCAAGGGCGAGGCCGCGCCGTTGGTCCGCATCGGTCTGACCACCGCGTCCGCCCAACTCTGGGGCCTGGCAGGGCTGGTGGCCATCGCCTGTGCCGCCGTCGCGGGCCTGTCCTACTCCTCGAACCTCCAGTGGCGTCAGCTCGGCCAGGACATCGAGCACGACTGGCGGACCCGGACGTACGACCACGTGCAGCACCTCGAACTGCAGCACCTGGAAGGCGAACGGACCACCCGGATCGCCGGCGTGCTCAACGACGACGTCCGCCAGCTGGGCGCCTTCTTCACCACCTCGGCCAACGACGTGCTCCAGATGGGCACCAGCCTGGCCATCCTGGTGCCGGTGTTCCTGCTGCTGGCACCGCAGATTGCCTGGATCGCCTTCCTGCCCATCCCGGTCATCGCCTGGCTGTCGCTCCGCTACCAGGAGAAGGTCACCGCCGACTACGCCGTCTCCGGTGAGCGCCGGGCCAGGCTGCACAGTCAGCTGGTGAACACGCTGGAGGCCGGCGCCACCGTCAAGAGCTTCTGCACCGAGGACTACGAAGCCGAGCGCATCGACCAGTTGAGTGCGCAGGCCCAGGAGAGCAACGAGCGGACCGACCGGAGCACGATCCGCCACGCCGAGACCGTCCGGGTCTGCACGACCAGCTCGATGGCCGGCACCCTGCTGATCGGCGGCCGGTCGGTGCTCAACGGCAGCCTGCCGTTCGAGGTGTTCAGCCCGTTGATCGGCCTGCCCCAGATGGTGCTGCTGCGGATGAACCGGCTCGGCGGCATCGTCGACCAGTACCAGCGCACGCTCGCCGCCTACGACCGGGTCCACCGGCTGCACGCCCTGCCCGTCGAGGCCGAAGGCACCGGCGGACCGCTCGACACCGGGAAGGTACGGGGCGAGATCGTCCTCGACGACGTGACCTTCGCCTACCCCGGCCGGCCGCCGGTGCTGGAGGACCTCTCGCTGACCATCCCCGCCGGGCAGGTCACCGCCCTGGTCGGTGCCACCGGCTCCGGCAAGACGACGGTCGCCAAGCTGCTGATGCGCTTCCAGGACGCGGAGTGCGGCAGTGTGCTGCTCGACGGGCGGGACGTGCGCGACCTGCCGCGCCGGGACCTGCGCCAGGCGATCGGGTTCGTCGCGCAGGAGCCGTTCCTCTTCGACGGCAGCATCGCCGACAACATCCGCTACGGAAGCTTCGGGGCCTCGGACGAGGCCGTGGTCGAGGCGGCCATGATGGCTGAGGCGCACGCCTTCGTCGCGACGCTGCCCGACGGCTACGACACCCTGATCGGCGAACGCGGTGCCGCGCTCTCGGGCGGCCAGCGCCAGCGGATCGCCCTGGCCCGGGCGATCCTCAAGGACTCACCGGTCGTGATCCTCGACGAGGCCACCTCCGCCGTGGACAACGAGACCGAGGCAGCCATCCAGCGCGCCCTGCGGAGCTTCGCGGCCGAGCGGACCATGGTCGTCATCGCCCACCGGCTCTCCACGGTCCGCCACGCGGACCGGATCTACGTCATGGACAGGGGCGGCGTGGTGGCCGAACAGGGCACCCACGACGAACTCCTCGACCTGCACGGACTCTACGCATCCCTCTGGCAGCTCCAGGCCGGCGATCTCGCCGCCTGACCGCACCGGCCGCGCCACCTGACCACCCACTGCGTGACGTCACCGCGATCCGGTGTGCTCCGGCGCATCCTGCGACCACGCCTGCCCACACTTCTGGAGGTACCCCCTTGTCCCGTCGCGATGGCGAGGCCCTTCCCCTGACAGCTGCCCAGCGCGAGATCTGGCTCGCCGAGCAGCGGTCCAAGGCCCCGATCCCGGGCTACCGCGTCGGCGAGTGCCTGGAGATCCACGGACCGGTGGACCGGGAGCTGTTCGAGACCGCGCTGCGCCGGGTGGTCGACGAGGTCGACGCCCTGCACGTGAGCTTCGTCGACGACGGCGAGGGCCCGCGCCAGGTCCTGCGGGAGACTTGGGACTGGGCGCCGGCGCACCTCGACCTCGGCGGGGAACCCGACCCCCGTGCGGCGGCCCTGGAGTGGATGGAACGGGACCTGCTGCGCCCGCTCGACCTCGCCCGTGACCCGCTGTTCGGGCACGCGCTGATCCGGCTGTCGCCGACCGAGTACCTCTGGTACCTGAACTACCACCACGTGGTGCTGGACGCGCTGAGCAGCTCGCTGGTCCGGCAGCGGGTCGGCGAGGTGTACTCGGCGCTGGCTGAGGGCGGCGCCGTGCCGCCGTGCCCGTTCGGCGCGCTGAGGGACCTGGTCGACAGCGACGCCGCCTACCGCGCGTCCACCGACTTCGCCGCCGACCGCGCCTACTGGACGGAGCGCTTCGCGGACCGGCCCGCCCCCACCCGGCTCACCGACGCCTCCCCGACCGACCCCAACCTGGCCCTCCGGCTGGCCGAGGAACGGGAGCTGCGGCGTCCGGACGCCCTGCGGGCGGCAGCCGACCGGGCCGGCGTCCGGTGGTCCCGGCTGCTGATCGCGGCGACGGCGCTCTACGCCCACCGGCTGACCGGCACCCAGGACGTGGTGCTCGCCATGCCCGTCACCGCCCGCCGGGGCGCCGACCGCGACCTGACGGCCGTGCCCGGCACGATGTCCAACGTGGTGCCGCTGCGGCTGACGGTGCGGCCGGACATGCCCTGGCGCGAGCTCGTCGCCCAGACGGTGCGGGAGGTCGAGACGGCCGTCGCGCACGAGCGCTACCGCAGCGAGGACCTGCTGCGCGACCTCGGCGCGCCCGGCGGCATCGGGACGGCGTTCCCGCTGATCGTCAACATCATGGCCTTCAACTCCCGGCCGAGCTTCGCCGGGCACCCCGCCTCCGTGCACCACTTCGTGTCGGGCTCGACCACCGACCTCGCCGTCTGGGTGTTCGACTACCGGGACGGCAATCCGCCGCTGCTGCGCCTGCACGGCTCGCCGGAGGCGTACGGCCCCGACCACCTCGCCGCCCACCAGCGGCGGTTGCTCGCGCTGCTGGACACCATCGCGGACTGCGACCAGGACATGCCGCTGGGCCGGATCGAACTGCTCACCGCCGAGGAGCACCGCGAGTCGGCGGAGGTCGGCACCGGGCGGGCGGCCCAGGCCCCGGCCGCGAGCCTGCCGGAGCTGTTCCGGGAGCACGTCCGGGCGACCCCGGACCTCACCGCGCTGGTCTGCGGCGACGTCTCGCTGACGTACGCGGAGCTGGACGCCCGGGCCAACCGGCTGGCGCAGGCCATGATCAACCGGGGCGCGGGCCCGGAGCGGCTGGTGGCGGTGGCCCTGTCGCGCTCGGCCGAGCTGGTGGTGGCCGTCCTCGCGGTGCTGAAGACCGGCGCGGCGTACGTCCCGGTCGATCCGGAGTACCCGGCCGCCCGGATCGTCCACCTGCTCGACGACGCCCGACCGACCCTGCTCGTGACCGACTCCCGCAGCGCGCAGCGGCTGCCCGGGGCCGGTCTGGTCGGCCGGCTGGTGCTCGACGACCCGGAGACGGCCGCGCTGGTCGCCGACCGCCCGGCGGCCGACCCGATGGTGGCCGTCGACCCGGGCCACCCGGCGTACGTCATCTACACCTCCGGCTCCACCGGACGGCCCAAGGGCGCGCTGGCGACCCACGGCGGGCTGCTCAACCTGCTCACCGACCTCCGGCAGGTGCAGTTCGCGCCGCTGCTGAAGGAGGGGCGGCGGCTGCGGGTCGCGCTGACCACCTCGGTGTCCTTCGACGCCTCCTGGAACCAGCTGCTCGCCCTCTTCGGGGGCCACGAGCTGCACGTCCTGGACCACGCGACCTGGACCGACCCGGACGCCTTCGTCGACTACGCCGCGCGGAACGCACTGGACTTCGTCGAAGCCACCCCGTCCTACCTCCAAGTCCTGGTCGCCCACGGTCTGTTGAGCGACCCGCGGTGGCGCCCGGCGCTGGTTGCGGCGGGTGGCGAGGCCGTCCCGGAACGGCTGTGGGAGCAGCTGCGGGCGGCCGAGGACGTCGCCTGCCTCAATCTCTACGGGCCGTCCGAGTGCACCGTCAACTCGGTGGCCGCGCTGGTGGGTTCGAGCCCGCGCCCGGTCATCGGCCGACCTGTCACGGGCGCCCGGCTGCACGTGCTCGACGGCGCCCTGCGGCCGCTGCCGACCGGCGCGGCGGGTGAGCTGTACATCGCGGGCGCGGGGCTGGCCCGTGGCTACCTCGACCGGCCGGGCCTGACCGCCGGGCGGTTCGTGGCGGACCCGTTCGGGCCGTCCGGATCGCGGATGTACCGCACCGGGGACCTGGTGCGGTGGAACCCGGACGGGAACCTGGAGTTCCTCGGCCGCAGTGACGACCAGGTCAAGATCCGCGGCTTCCGGGTCGAGCTCGGCGAGATCGAGGCCGTCCTCGCCGAACACCCCCAGGTCGCCCGGGCCGCCGTGACGGTGCGTGCCGAGGCGGAACCCCGCCTGGTCGCCTACGCCGTTCCTGTGGCGGGTCAGGTCGTCCAGCCGGACGCCCTGCGGGCCCGGCTGCGGGAGCGGTTGCCGGAGTACATGGTGCCGTCGGCGTTCGTGGTCCTGGACGCACTGCCGCTGACCCCGAACGGCAAGCTCGACCGCCGGGCCCTCCCCGCGCCCGAGTCGCAGCCCGCCACGCCAGGCCGCGCTCCGCGCACCGCGACCGAGCACCTGCTCGTCGGGTTGTTCGCCGAGGTCCTCGGGGTGTCCGAGCCCGGGCTGGACGACAGCTTCTTCGACCTCGGCGGGCACTCGCTGCTGGCCACCCGGCTGGTCGCCCGGGCGCGGACGACCCTCGGCGTGGAGCTGCGGCTGGGCGACCTGTTCGACGCTCCGACGGTGGCGGAACTGGCGGCGGCGGTGGACGTCGCGGGCCGGGCGCGGCCCGCGCTCGACCGGCGCGAGCGGCCGGAGACGGTCCCGCTGTCCTTCGCGCAACGCCGACTGTGGTTCCTGCACAGCTTGGAGGGCCCGAGCGCCACGTACAACATCCCGCTGGCGCTGCGGCTGTCCGGAAACCTGGACCAGCGGGCCCTGGAGGCCGCCCTGGCGGACGTGGTCGAGCGGCACGAGAGCCTGCGCACCACCTTCCCGACGGTCGACGGCGTGCCGTGCCAGCGGGTGCTGGACCCCGACGAGGCCCGGCCGCGGCTGCGGGTGACCGAGGTCGGCGAGCGCGGGCTGCCTCCCCTGCTGGCGCAGGCGGCCCGGTACGGCTTCGAGCTCGCCGAGGAACCGCCGCTGCACGCCGAACTGTTCCAGCTGGGACCGCAGGAGCACGTACTGCTGCTCGTGGTGCACCACATCGCCGGTGACGGCTGGTCGATGGGGCCGCTCTCGCAGGATCTGACGACCGCCTACGCGGCCCGATCCGACGGAGCGAAGCCGCAGTGGTCGCCGCTGCCGGTCCAGTACGCCGACTACGCCCTGTGGCAGCGGGAACTGCTCGGCGACGCCTCGGACCCGGACAGCCTGCTGAGCGGTCAACTGGCCTACTGGAGCGAGCAGCTGGCGGGCCTGCCCGAGCAGCTGGAACTGCCGTTCGACCGGCCCCGGCCGGCGGCGATGTCCTACCGGGGCGCCCACCTGCCGGTGCGGATCGATGCCGAGCTGCACCAGGGCCTGCGAGCGCTCGCCCGGGACGGCGGGGCCAGCCTCTTCATGGTGCTCCAGGCCGGACTGGCCGCCCTGCTGGGCAAGCTCGGCGCGGGCACCGACGTCCCGATCGGCACGCCGATCGCCGGGCGCACCGACGAGGCCGTGGACGACCTGGTCGGCTTCTTCGTCAACACCCTGGTGCTGCGCACCGACCTGTCGGGCGACCCGTCGTTCACCGAGCTGCTGGGCCGGGTGCGTGCCGACGCGCTGGCCGCGTACGCGCATCAGGACGTGCCGTTCGAGCACCTGGTGGAGGCGCTGAACCCGGCCCGGTCGCTGTCGCACCACCCGCTGTTCCAGACCATGCTCGCCCTGCAGAACGCGCCGCTGGGCGCGTTCGAGCTGCCGGGGCTGCGGGTGGCGACCGACCTGGTCCACACCGGGACGGCCAAGTGCGACCTGACCTTCATGGTGACCGAACAGCCCGGTGCGGACGGGCTGTCGGTCCTGGTGGAGTACAGCACCGACCTGTTCGACGCGGCCACCGTGGCGGGGATCGTCGAGCGGTGGCTCCGGCTGCTGCGGGCCGTGGTCGCCGACCCCGGCCGGCGGATCGGCCGGGTGGACGTCCTGTCCGCCGACGAGCTCCGCGCGCTGCTGCCGGCCGGCGAAGGCCGCGACGGCGAGCTGTCGGTGAGCGGTATCACCGCGCTCTTCGAGCGGCAGGTACGGGCGAACCCGGCCGCGACCGCCGTGGTGAGCGGCGAAGTGTCGCTGACGTACCAGGAGTTGAACGCCCGGGCCAACCGGATCGCGCACGTCCTGATCGAGCGGGGAGTGGGGCCGGAGCAGCTGGTGGCGGTGGCCCTGCCGCGCTCGGCCGAGCTGGTGGTCGCGATCCTCGCGGTGCTCAAAGCCGGCGCCGCGTACGTGCCGGTGGACCCGGAGTACCCCACGGCACGGATCGCCTACCTGCTCCAGGACGCCCGGCCCGCGCTGCTCGTGACGACCAGCCGGATCGGCGACCTGCCGGGCGCGGAGGTGGTGGACCGGCTGCTGCTGGACGCCGAGGGACTGGACGGGCTGCTGGACACGGACCCGGCGGTCCCGGTCGACCCCGGGCACCCGGCCTACGTCATCCACACCTCCGGCTCCACCGGCGACCCCAAGGGCGTCGTGGTCCCGCACCGGAACGTGGTGCGGCTGTTCGACACCACCCGGGAACTGTTCGGCTTCTCCGCCGAGGACGTCTGGACGCTCTTCCACTCCTACGCCTTCGACTTCTCGGTGTGGGAGCTGTGGGGCGCGCTGCTGCACGGCGGCCGGCTGGTGGTCGTGGACCACGAGACCAGCCGCTCGCCCGGCCGGTTCCTGGAACTGCTCGCCCGCGAGCGGGTGACCGTGCTCAACCAGACGCCGTCCGCCTTCTACCAGCTGATCCAGGCGGACGTCGAGGCGCCTGAGACCGGCCGTGAACTCGCCCTGCGCACGGTGGTCTTCGGCGGCGAGGCGCTGGAGCCCGCCCGGCTCGCGAGCTGGTACGAGCGGCACCCGGACGACGGGCCGCGGCTGGTCAACATGTACGGCATCACCGAGACCACGGTGCACGTCACCCACGCGGCACTCGACCGGTCCGGCATCCCGGCCGGCCAGATCGGCACCGCGATCCCGGACCTGCGGACGTACGTCCTCGACGACGGCCTGCGCCCGGTCGCCCCGGGCGTCGCGGGCGAGCTGTACGTCGCGGGCCCGGGCCTGGCGCGCGGCTACCTGAACCGGCCCGGTCTGACGTCCGGGCGGTTCGTGGCCGACCTGTTCGGGCCGGCCGGCTCCCGGATGTACCGCAGCGGCGACGTGGTGCGCCGGGCGGCGGACGGCAGCCTGCGCTACGTCGGCCGGGCCGACCAGCAGGTGAAGGTGCGCGGCTTCCGGATCGAGCTCGGCGAGATCGAGGCGGCACTCGCCGCGCACCCCGGCGTCGCCCAGGTCGCCGTGCTGGCCCGGCAGGACCGGGTGGACGACACCCGGCTGGTCGCCTACCTGGTGCCCGCCACCGGCACCGCACCGCGCCCGGCCGACCTGCGCGCGCACCTGGCCGGGCGGCTGCCGGAGCACATGGTGCCGTCGGCGTTCGTGGTGCTGAACGCGCTGCCGCTGACCGCCAACGGCAAGCTGGACCACCGGGCCCTGCCCGCTCCCGACCTCGCCCCCGCGGGCACCGGCCGCGCGCCGCGCACCCCGCAGGAGCAGGTCCTCTGCGAGCTGTTCGCCGAGGTCCTCGGGGTGGCGCCGGTGGGTGTCGAGGACGGCTTCTTCGAGCTGGGCGGGCACTCGCTGCTGGCCACCCGGCTGGCCGCCCGGATCCGCGCGACGCTCGGTGTCGAGATGGAGCTGCGCACCCTGTTCGAGGCGCCGACCCCGGCCGGCCTGGCCGCCGCCCTGGTGGCCGCCGGTCCCGCGCAGGCGGCGCTGGCGCCGTTCCCGCGGCCCGAGCAGCTCCCGCTGTCGTTCGCGCAGCGGCGGCTGTGGTTCCTGCACCAGCTGGAGGGCGACAGCGGGAACTACCACATCCCCCTGGCCTGGCGGCTGTCCGGCCGGCTCGACCGGGAGGCGCTGCAGGCGGCCGTGACGGACCTGGTGGCCCGGCACGAGGCCCTGCGGACGGTCTTCCCGGTGGTGGACGGCGTGCCGTACCAGCGGGTGCTGGACGTCGTGGCGGCCCGCCCGGGTCTCGCCGTGCGCCGGACGACGGAGGCCGGGCTGTCCGGCGCGCTGACTGTGGCGCTGACCCACCCGTTCGACCTCGAAACCGAACTGCCGCTGCACGCGGAGCTGTTCGAGCTGGCGCCGGACGAGCACGTGCTGCTGCTGGTGCTCCACCACATCGCGGGCGACGGCTGGTCGCTCGGCCCGCTGGCCGCCGACCTCGCAGAGGCCTACGCGGCCCGCTGCCGGGGCGAGGAGCCGCGGCGCGCGCCGCTGGCCGTCCAGTACGCCGACTACACCCTGTGGCAGCACGAGCTGCTCGGCGAGGCCACCGACAGCGGCAGCCCGTTCGCCCATCAATCGGCCTATTGGACAAGGCAGTTGGCCGACCTGCCGGAGCAGCTGCAGCTGCCCGCCGACCGGCCCCGGCCGGCGGTCGCCTCGCATCGGGGCGGTTTCGTCCGGGCCGAGCTGGACGCGGAGCTGCACCGCGGCCTGCGCGAGCTCGCACGCACCACCGGTACCAGCCTGTTCATGGTACTCCAGGCCGGGCTGGCGGCGCTGCTGCACCGGCTCGGCGCGGGCGACGACGTCCCGGTCGGCAGTCTGACGGCCGGCCGGACGGACCAGGCGCTGGACGAGCTGGTCGGCTACTTCGTCAACACCCTCGTGCTCCGGACGGACACCTCGGGCGACCCGACCTTCGCCGAGCTGCTCGCCCGGGTCCGGGACACTGCGCTGGCCGGGTACGCCAACCAGGACCTGCCGTTCGAGTACCTGGTCGAGGCGCTCAACCCGTCCCGGTCGCTCTCCCACCACCCGCTGTTCCAGGTCATGCTGGTGCTGCAGAACAACGTCCGCGCCGAGTTCGCCCCGCCCGGCCTGCGGGCCGCCGAGGTGGAACTGACCACGACCACGTCCAAGTTCGACCTGCTCTTCTCGCTCGCCGAGCGGCACGCGGAGGACGGCTCCCCGGCCGGGATCGACGCGTTCGTCCAGTTCGCGAGCGACCTGTACGACCCGGCCACCGTCGAAACGATGGCCGCGCGCTGGGTGCGGCTGCTGACCGCGGCCGTCGCCGACCCGCAGCAGCGGCTCGGCCGGTTCGACCTGCTGTCCGCCGAGGAGCGCCGCGAGCTGCTGTCGGCCGCCGGTGACCTGGCACACCCGTCGCCCGCCGCGAGCCTGCCCGCCCTGTTCCGGGCCGTGGTCGAGGAACGGCCCGAGGCGGTGGCCGTGGTGAGCGCGGATCTCACGCTGACATACGGTCAGCTGGACGCCCGGGCCAACCGGCTCGCGCATGCCCTGATCTCCCGGGGGGTGGGTCCGGAGCAGCTGGTGGCGCTGGCCCTGCCGCGCTCGGCGGAGCTGGTGGTCGCCATCCTCGCGGTGCACAAGGCCGGGGCCGCGTACCTGCCGATCGACCCGAAATACCCGGCGGCCCGGATCGCGTACCTGCTCGACGACGCCCGGCCGGCCCTGCTGGTCACCACCGTCGGCCTCGACGCGACCCTGCCGGGCGCGGCGGGGCTCGACCGGCTGCTGCTCGACGCCGGAGCCGAGTCGGACGGGCTGGCGGACACCGACCCCGGGATCCACGTCGAGCCCGACAACGTGGCGTATGTGATCTACACCTCGGGTTCGACCGGTCGGCCCAAGGGCGTGATGGTGAGCCACCTCGGCGTGCCGGGTGTGGTGGCCGCGAAGGTCGAGCGGCTCGGCATCGACGCCGGCAGCCGGGTGCTCCAATTCGCGTCAGCGAGCTTCGACGCCTCGGTATGGGAGATCTTCGCGGCCCTGCTGAGCGGCGCGGCCCTGGTGCTGGCGCCCGCGACTGAGCCGGTGGCCGCGCTGACCGACGCAAGTCTCGCGCTCACCCATGTGCTCGTGCCGCCGTCCGTGCTGGCGGCGCTGCGGCCGGAGGACGTGACCGTCTCCACGCTGACGGTGGGGGGTGAGGCGTGCACGCCGGATCTGGTGGCGCGGTGGGCGCCGGGGCGGAAGATGATCAACTCGTACGGTCCGACGGAGACAACGGTGGCCTCGACGATGAGCGCACCGCTGTCGCCAGGGGCGGGTGTGCCGCCGATCGGCCGTCCGATCGCCGGTTTCCGGGCGTACGTGCTGGATGAGCGGTTGTGCCTGGTACCGCCGGGGATGGCCGGGGAGCTGTACGTCGCGGGCCCGGGCGTGGCGCGGGGGTACCTGAACCGGCCCGGGCTCACCGCCGGGCGGTTCGTGGCCTGCCCGTTCGGCCCGGCGGGCCAACGCATGTACCGCACGGGCGACCTGGTCCGCCGGCGCGCCGACGGCGAGCTGGAGTACGTAGGCCGCACCGACGACCAGGTGAAGGTGCGCGGCTTCCGGATCGAACTCGGCGAGATCGAGACGGCATTGGCCGAGCACCCGCGGATCGGCCAGGTCGCCGTGATCGCCCGGAAGGATCGTGCAGAGGACACCCGCCTGGTTGCCTACCTGGTGCCCGCCATCGGGGCGGAGCTCCAGCCGGACGAGCTGCGCGCCCACCTGCGCGAGCGGCTTCCCGACTACATGGTGCCCGCCGCGTTCGTCTCCCTGGACGGCCTGCCGCTGACCGCCCACGGCAAGCTGGACCGCCGGGCCCTGCCCGAGCCGGACGTCACCGGGTTGCGGACCGGGGGGGCTCCGCACACCCCCCAGGAGCAGGTCCTCGCCGGGCTGTTCGCCGAAGTGCTGGGCCTGCCGGAGGTCGGCCTCGACGACGACTTCTTCGACCTGGGCGGGCACTCCCTGCTCGCCACCCGCCTGCTGGCCCGGGTCCGCGCGACCCTGGGCGTGGAGCTGACCCTGCACGCCCTGTTCCGGACCCCGACGGTGGCCGGGCTGGCCGCCGGGCTGGGCGGCGCAGGGCGGGCCAGGCCCGCCATGGAGCGGGCGGCGCGGCCCGACCGGGTCCCGCTGTCGTCCGCCCAACGGCGGCTGTGGTTCCTGCACCAGCTGGAGAACACCGGGTCGAGCTATCACATGCCGCTGGCGTGGCGGCTCTCCGGCCCGCTGGACCGGGTGGCCCTGGAGGCGGCCCTCGGCGACGTCGCCGACCGCCACGAGACCCTGCGCACGGTCTTCCGCGTGGTGGACGGCGTCCCGTACCAGCAGGTGCTGGCCGCCGGGACGGTGCGGCCGGAACTGCCGGTCACCCCGGCCGACGAGACGAGCCTGACGGAGCTGCTGGCCCGCGCTGCCGTGCGCGGCTTCGACCTCGCGGCCGAACCGCCGCTGCGCGCCGAGCTGTTCGAGCTCTCCGCCGACGAGCACGTGCTGCTGCTGGTGGTGCACCACATCGCCGGTGACGGCTGGTCGCTGGGCCCGCTGGCCGCCGACCTGGCCACCGCGTACGCGGCGCGTCGCCGGCACGAGGAACCGCGGTGGGCGCCGCTGCCGGTACAGTACGCCGACTACACCCTGTGGCACGAGCGGCTGCTCGGGGACCGCAACGATCCCACGAGCCTGTTCGCCCGGGAGTCGGCCTACTGGACGGAGCGGCTGGCCGGCCTGCCCGAGCAGATCCGGCTGCCCGCCGACCGGCCCCGCCCGGCGACGGCCTCCTACCGTGGTGGGCACCTGGCGATCGACCTGGACGCGGAACTGCACGGCGCACTGGTGCGCCTGGGCCGGAAGCACGGGGCCAGCGTCTACATGGTGCTGCAGGCCGCGCTGGCGGCGGTGCTGGACAAGCTCGGCGCCGGCGACGACATCCCGGTCGGCAGCCTGATCGCCGGCCGGACGGACCAGGCGCTGGACGACCTGGTCGGGTTCTTCGTCAACACCCTGGTGCTGCGGACCGACACCTCGGGCGACCCGTCGTTCGCCGAGCTGCTGGCCCGGGTCCGGGAGGGCGCGCTGGCCGCGTACGCGCACCAGGACCTGCCGTTCGAGCACGTCGTCGAGGCCCTCAACCCGTCCCGGTCGCTCGCCCGCCAGCCGCTGTTCCAGGTGCTGCTCGCGCTGCAGAACGTGCCCCGCACCGAGTTCGAGCTGAGCGGTCTGGGCGCCGAGATCCTTCTGGTCCGGACGCCCACGGCGATGTTCGACCTCGGCTTCCACCTGCTGGAGCGCGGCTCTGCCGGCGGGCCGGCCGAGGGCATCGTCGGGCGGGTCGAGTACAGCACCGACCTGTTCGACCACACCACGGTGGAGGCGCTGGTCGCCCGGTGGCTGCGCCTGCTGGCGGCGGTGGTCGCCGAGCCGGACCGGCCGCTGAGCCGGATCGACGTCCTCACCGCCGAGGAGCGGCACGAGCTGCTGGTGGCACGCAACGACACCGCCCGACCGGTTCCCGCCGACGCCCTGCCGGCCTTGTTCGAGGCACAGGTCCGGGCGACCCCGCAGGCCCCGGCGGTGGTGTTCGAGGACACCGTGCTGACGTACCGCGAGCTGAACCGCCGGGCCAACCGCCTGGCGCACGCGCTGATCGCCCGGGGGGTGGGGCCGGAGCAGGTCGTCGCCCTGCGGCTGCCGCGCTCGGCCGAGCTGGTGGTCGCCGTCCTCGCGGTGCTCAAGACGGGGGCTGCGTACCTGCCGATCGACCCGGACTACCCGGCCGCCCGCATCGCGTACATGCTTCAGGACGCGCGGCCGGCCGTCGTCCTCGACGACCTCGCGGCCGTCACACCGGACGGGGAGCAGCCGGAGCACGATCCGGCCGTCTCCGTGGACCCGCGGCACCCGGCCTACGTCATCTACACCTCCGGCTCCACCGGCCGGCCCAAGGCCGTGGTGATGCCCGCCGCCGGCCTGCTGAACCTGCTGGCGTGGCACCACAACGCTGTCGGCGGCGAACCCGGCACGCGCACCGCGCAGTTCACCGCGATCAGCTTCGACGTCTCGGTGCAGGAGCTGCTCTCCGCGCTGCTGTACGGCAAGACCCTGGTCGTGCCGACCGAGGAGCAGCGCCGCAGCGCCGAGCTGTTCGCGCACTGGCTCGACCGGCACCAGGTCGCCGAGCTGTTCGCGCCCAACCTGGTGGTCGAGGCGCTGGCCGAGGCCGCCGAGGAGGCCGGGCTGGAGCTGCCGAGTCTGCGGTTGGTCGCACAGGCTGGCGAGGCGATGCGCCTCGGCGGCGCGGTGCGCCGGTTCCAGGCCCGTCGCCCGGGCCGGACGCTGCACAACCACTACGGGCCCGCCGAGACCCATGTGATCACCGCCTACCTGCTGCCGGCCGACCCCGCCGACTGCCCGCTGCCGGTGCCGATCGGCCGACCGATCGCCAACTGCCGCGCGTACGTGCTGGATTCGGCCCTTCGGCCGGTCGCCCCGGGGGTGACGGGCGAGCTGTACCTGGCCGGGGCGGGGCTGGCCCGCGGCTATCTGAACCGGCCTGGGCTGACGGCTGGGCGGTTCGTGGCCGACCCGTACGGTCCGGCAGGCTCGCTGATGTACCGCACCGGGGACCTGGTCCGCTGGCGCGCCGACGGCGAGCTGGAGTTCGCCGGCCGGGTGGACCACCAGGTGAAGGTGCGTGGTTTCCGGGTCGAGCCGGGCGAGATCGAGGCGGAGCTGACCGCGCACCCGGGCGTCGCCCAGGTCGCGGTGCTCGCCCGCGAGGACAAGCCGGGCGAGACCCGGATCGTCGCGTACGCGGTGGCCTCGACGCAGCAACCGGCCACCGGGGAGGCACTGGCGGCGTACCTGCGCGAGCGGGTGCCGGACTACCTGGTGCCGTCGGCGTTCGTGCTGCTGGACGCGCTGCCGCTGACGCCGAACGGGAAGCTGGACCGGGCGGCGCTGCCCGCTCCCGACCCCGGCTCGGCCGGAGCCGGGCGGGCGCCGCGCACCCCACAGGAGCAGATCCTGTGCGAGCTGTTCGCCGAGGTCCTGGGCCTGCCGCGGGTCGGGGTCGACGACGACTTCTTCGACCTCGGCGGGCACTCCCTGCTCGCCACCCGCCTGATGTCGCGGGTCCGGGCGACTCTCGGCGTCGAGCTGGAGTTGCGCGGCCTGTTCCGGACGCCGACGCCCGCCGGGCTCGCGGCCGGGCTGCACGGCGCGGGCACCGCGCGGCAGGCCCTGGTGCCGCGGCCCCGTCGCGAGCCGATGCCGCTGTCGTTCGCCCAGCGCCGACTCTGGTTCCTCCAGCAGTTCGGCGCACCGAGCGCCACCTACCACATGCCGCTGGCGCTGCGGCTGTCCGGCGACCTCGACCGGGCCGCCTTGAGCGCCGCGCTCGCGGACGTGGTGGCCCGGCACGAGACCCTGCGTACGGTCTTCCCGCAGACGGCCGGAATCCCGCACCAGCGAGTGTTGGACGCCGCCGAGGTCGCCGTCCCGCTGACGGTGCGTGCGGCCGGCGAGGCTGAGGTGCCGGCCCTGCTGCGCGAGGCGGCGGTGCGCGGCTTCGACCTGACCTCGCAGGTGCCGCTGCGGGCCGAGCTGTTCGCGGTCGCGCCGGACGAGCACGTGCTGCTGCTGGTGATGCACCACATCGCCGGTGACGGCTGGTCCATGGGCCCGCTGGCCCACGACCTCGCCACCGCCTACGCCACCCGGCAGGGCGGCGGGACACCCGCATGGCCGGCGCTGCCGGTGACGTACGGCGACTACACCCTGTGGCAGCACGAGATCCTCGGCGACGAGCACGACGCCGACAGCGTGTTCGCCCGCCAGGTCGGCTACTGGAGCGAGGCGCTGGCGGGGCTGCCCGAGCAACTGCAGCTGCCTGTCGACCGGCCGCGTCCGGCCGCCATGTCGTACGGCGGCGACCTGCTGGACATCCGGATCGACGCCGAACTGCACGCTGCTCTGGCGGAGTTGGCGCGGCGATCGGGTGCGACGCTGTTCATGGTGCTGCAGGCGGGTCTCGCCGCGCTGTTCACGCGGTTGGGTGCGGGGACGGACGTTCCGATCGGGAGTCCGATCGCGGGGCGTACGGATGAGGCGCTGGACGAGTTGGTCGGGTTCTTCGTCAACACGCTGGTGCTGCGGACGGACACGAGTGGTGATCCGTCGTTCGTCGAGTTGTTGGGTCGGGTGCGGGAGACGGCGCTGGAGGCGTTCGCGCACCAGGACGTGCCGTTCGAGCACCTGGTGGAGGTGTTGAACCCGTCCCGGTCGCTGTCGTACCACCCGCTGTTCCAGACCGGGCTGGTCGTGCAGAACGCGCCGGGCGGCGACTTCGACCTCCCCGGCCTCCGGGTCTCCGGGGTGGCAGTGCCCACCGGGACTTCGCGGCTCGACCTGACCTTCGGCCTCGCGGAGGAGTACGGGCCCGACGGCGCGCCGGCCGGGCTCAGCGGCGCGGTCGAGTACAGCACCGACCTGTTCGACCGCGCGACGGTCGAGACGTTGGTCGCCCGCTGGACCAGGCTGCTGGCCGCGGTCGCGGTCGCTCCGGACCAGCGGATCGGCAGGATCGACCTGCTGTCCGCCGAGGAGAGCGGTGAGCTGCTCCCCGCCGTGGAGGAGGGGGAGGCCACGGCGAGCCTGCCGGAGCTGTTCGCGGTGCGGGTGGCGGCGGTGCCGGATGCGGTCGCGTTGGTGTGCGGCGGTTTGGAGTTGACGTATCGGGAGTTGAACGCTCGGGCTAACCGGTTCGCGCATTCGCTGATCGCTCGGGGTGTGGGGCCGGAGCAGTTGGTGGCGGTGGCGTTGCCGCGGTCGGTGGAGTCGGTGGTGGCGGTCCTGGGTGTGTTGAAGGCCGGGGCGGCGTACCTGCCGGTGGATCCGGCGTACCCGCGGGCGCGGATCGCGTTCATGCTGGAGGACGCGCGGCCGGTGGTGGTGGTCGACGATCCGGCGCTGGTGTCCGAAGGGGACTGGCCGCAGACCGATCCGGAGATCGCGCTGGATGTCCGGCATCCGGCGTACGTGATCTACACCTCGGGCTCGACCGGCCGCCCCAAGGGCGTGTCGGTGAGCCACGCCGGCGTGTCGGGCCTGGTGGCGGCGCAGGTCGAGCGGCTCGGCGTGGTGCCCGGCAGCCGGGTGCTCCAGTTCGCCTCGCCCAGTTTCGACGCGTCCTTCTGGGACCTGTGCAGCGCCCTGCTGACCGGTGCCGCCCTCGTCCTGGCCCCGACCGAGGCCCCGCTGGAGGCCCTGACGGACCGCCGGCTCGACGTCACCCATGTGACGCTGCCGCCCTCGGCCCTGGCCGCGCTGGACGGCGCCGAGCTCACGGCCACCACGCTGGTGGTGGCGGGTGAGGCCTGCTCGCCGGAACTGGTGGCCCGGTGGGCGCCGGGGCGGCGGATGGTCAACGCGTACGGTCCGACGGAGACGACGGTGTGCGCGACGATGAGCGAGCCGCTGTCGCCGTCGGCCGGTGTGCCGCCGATCGGCCGACCTGTCGCGGGCTTCCGGGTGTACGTGCTGGACGAGCGGCTGCGGCCGGTGCCGCCGGGGGTGGTGGGGGAGCTGTACGTCGCGGGGCCGGGTCTGGCGCGCGGCTACCTGAACCGGCCGGGTCTGACGGCGGGACGGTTCGTCGCCTGCCCGTTCGGCGCGGACGGGGAGCGCATGTACCGCACCGGCGACGTGGTGCGCCGGCGCACCGACGGCCAGCTGGAGTACGTCGGCCGGGCCGACGACCAGGTGAAGGTGCGCGGCTTCCGGGTCGAGCCCGGCGAGGTCGAGGCGGCCCTGGCCGAGCACCCCGCCGTCGCGCGGGCCGCCGTCCTCGCCCAGGACGACCGGCTCATCGGCTACGTGGCCGTGCGTCCCGACGTGGCGGTTCGCCCTGACGAGCTGGCCGCGCACCTGCGCGGCCGCCTGCCGGATTACCTGGTCCCGGCCGTCTTCGTGGTGCTGGACGCGTTGCCGCTGACGCCGAACGGGAAGCTGGACCGGGCGGCGCTGCCCGCTCCCGACCTCGGCTCGGCCGGAGCCGGGCGCGTGCCGCGCACGCCGCAGGAGCAGATCCTGTGCGGGCTGTTCGCGGAGGTGCTCGGGCTGGCGCAGGTCGGTGTCGACGACGACTTCTTCGAGCTGGGCGGGCACTCCCTGCTCGCCACCCGGCTGGCCGCGCGGGTGCGCTCGGTCCTCGGCGTGGAACTGGAGCTGCGCGCGCTCTTCCAGGCGCCCACCGTGGCGGGCCTGGCCGCAGCGCTGAGCGAGCCGGGCCGCGCCCGCCCGGCGCTGACCGCGCATCAGCGGCCCGAGGCTGTGCCGCTCTCCTTCGCCCAGCGCAGGCTCTGGTTCCTGCACCGGATGGACGGCACCACCGCGACCTACCACATTCCGCTGGCGCTCCGACTGACCGGGACGCTCGACCGGGCGGCACTGGACGAGGCACTGGCCGACGTGGTGGCCCGGCACGAGAGCCTGCGGACGGTCTTCCCGGAGGTCGACGGCGTACCGTGCCAGCTCGTCCTGCACCCCGGCGCGGCCCGGCCCAGGGCGCGGCTGACCGAGGTGTCGGAGGCCGAGCTGACGGAGCGGCTCACCGAGTTCGCCCGGCAGCCCTTCGACCTGGCGGCGGAACCCCCGCTGCGGGCGGAGCTGTTCGCGGTCGCGCCGGACGAGCACGTGCTGCTGCTGGTGATGCACCACATCGCCGGCGACGGCTGGTCCACCGGGCCGCTGGCCCGCGACCTGGCCGAGGCGTACGCGGCCCGGTGCGAGGGCCGCTCGCCGGGTTGGTCGCTCCTGCCGGTCCAGTACACCGACTACACGCTGTGGCAGCGCGACCTGCTCGGTGACGCAGCCGACCCGGAAAGCCGGTTCGCCGAACAGCTCGACTACTGGAAGCACCAGTTGGCCGGTCTGCCGGAGCTGCTCCCGCTGCCCACCGACCGGCCGCGGCTGGCCGTCGCGGGCTGGCGCGGGGACCAGGTCGGCCTGCAGCTGAGCCCCGAACTGCACGCGGCGCTGACAGAGTTGGCGCGGCGTACCGGCACCAGTCTGTTCATGGTGTTGCAGGCGGGTCTCGCCGCGCTGTTCACGCGGTTGGGTGCGGGGACGGACGTTCCGATCGGGAGTCCGATCGCGGGGCGTACGGATGAGGCGCTGGACGAGTTGGTCGGGTTCTTCGTCAACACGCTGGTGCTGCGGACGGACACGAGTGGTGATCCGTCGTTCGTCGAGTTGTTGGGTCGGGTGCGGGAGACGGCGCTGGAGGCGTTCGCGCACCAGGACGTGCCGTTCGAGCACCTGGTGGAGGCGTTGAACCCGTCCCGGTCGCTGTCGCACCACCCGCTGTTCCAGACCATCCTGGCCGTGCAGAACGCGCCGATGGGCCGGTTCTCGCTGCCCGGCCTGGACGTCGCCACCTACGCGGTGGCCACCGGAACCGCCAAGTTCGACCTCGGTCTGAGCCTCGCCGAGCAGTTCGGTCCGGACGGCGGTCCGGCCGGGATCGTCGGGGGGGTGGAGTACGCCACCGACCTGTTCGACCGGTCGACGGTCGCCGCCCTCGCCCGGCGCTGGACGCTCCTGCTGGAGACGGTCACCGCCGATCCGGAGCAGCCGATCGGAGGGATCGACCTCCTCGACACGGACGAGCGGCACCAGTTGCTGGAGCGGGGCAACGCGACAGCCCGTGAGGTGGGCGCCGTCCCGGTGCCGCAGGCCTTCGCGGTGCGGGTGGCGGCGGTGCCGGATGCGGTCGCGTTGGTCTGCGGCGGTTTGGAGTTGACGTATCGGGAGTTGAACGCTCGGGCTAACCGGTTCGCGCATTCCCTGATCGCTCGGGGTGTGGGGCCGGAGCAGTTGGTGGCGGTGGCGTTGCCGCGGTCGGTGGAGTCGGTGGTGGCGGTCCTGGGTGTGTTGAAGGCCGGGGCGGCGTATCTGCCGGTGGATCCGGCGTACCCGCGGGCGCGGATCGCGTTCATGCTGGAGGACGCCCGTCCGGTGGTGGTGGTCGACGATCCGGCGCTGGTGTCCGAGGTCTCCGACTGGCCGGAGACCGATCCGGTGGTCGCGCTGGATGTCCGGCATCCGGCGTACGTGATCTACACCTCGGGCTCGACCGGCCGCCCCAAGGGCGTCGTGGTCGGCCACGGAGGCGTGGCCAGTCTGGTGGCGGCCCAGATCGAGCGGTTCGCGATCGAACCCGGCAGCCGGGTGCTCCAGTTCGCCTCGCCCAGCTTCGACGCCTCGGTGTCGGAGATCTTCACCGCCCTGCTGCGCGGCGCGGCCCTGGTGCTGCCCGCAGCCGAGCCGGTGGCCGCGCTGACCGATCCGGGCCTGGCGGTCACCCACGTGACCGTGCCGCCGTCCGTCCTGGCCGCCCTGCCGGAGGACTCGCTGTCCGTGTCCACGCTGGTGGTGGCGGGTGAGGCATGCCCGCCGGAACTGGTGGACCGCTGGGCGCCCGGCCGGCGGATGGTCAATGCGTACGGTCCGACGGAGACGACGGTGTGCGCGACGATGAGCGACCCGCTGTCCCCGGCGACGGGTGTGCCGCCGATCGGCCGTCCGATCGCCAACGCCCGCGTGTACGTGCTGGACGAGCGGCTGCGGCCGGTGCCGCCGGGCGTGCCGGGGGAGCTGTACGTGGCCGGCGCCGGGCTGGCGCGCGGGTACCTGAACCGGCCCGGTCTGACGGCGGGGCGTTTCGTCGCCTGTCCGTTCGGCAACGACGGCGAGCGGATGTACCGCACCGGCGACGTGGTGCGCTGGCGCACCGACGGCCAGCTGGAGTACGTCGGCCGCGCCGACGACCAGGTGAAGGTGCGCGGCTTCCGGGTCGAGCCCGGCGAGGTCGAGGCGGCCCTGGCCGAGCACCCCGCCGTCGCCCGGGCCGCCGTCCTCGCCCAGGACGACCGGCTCATCGGCTACGTCGTCCCGCGTCTGGAGGCGCTCCGGGACAGCGGCCACGAAGCCGACCACGTGAGCGAGTGGCAGGGCATCTACGACGCCCTGCCCATCACCCCCGAGGAAGCCGTCTTCGGCCAGAACTTCGTGGGCTGGAACAGCAGTTACGACGCGAGCCCGATCCCGGTCGAGCAGATGAGGCAGTGGCGGGACGCGACCGTCTCCCGCATCCTGGCCCTGCGCCCCCGCCGGGTGCTGGAGGTCGGCGTCGGCACCGGTCTGCTGCTCTCGCAGATCGCGCCGCACTGCGAGACGTACTGGGCGACGGACTTCTCCGCGACCGCGATCGACGCGCTGGCCGCCCAGGTGGCCCGACAGGAGGACCTGGCCGAGCGCGTCGTGCTGCAGACCCGCCCGGCGCACGACACCGACGAACTGCCCACCGGGACGTTCGACACCATCGTGATCAACTCGGTGGTGCAGTACTTCCCGTCCGCCGAGTACCTCGCGGACGTGATCGCGAAGCTGATGCGGCTGCTCGCCCCCGGCGGCGCGCTCTTCATCGGCGACGTCCGCAACCTGCGGCTGCTGCGCCCGCTGGCCACGGCCGTCCAGCTGCACCGGACCGCTGCCGACGCCGACCTCGCGACGGTGCGCCGCGCCGTGGAGCAGGCCCTCCGGGTCGAGAAGGAACTTCTCGTCGACCCGGACTTCTTCACCGCCCTGCGGGAGCACGGAACGAACATCGGTGCGGTGGCCGTGGAGGTCAAGCGCGGCCGGCACCACAACGAACTGAGCCGCTACCGCTACGACGTGACGCTGCACAAGTCGCCGGCCGCCCCGGCAGCCACGAGCCGGCCGGTCGAGCTGGAGTGGGGGCGGCAGGTCGCCGGCCTGGCCGGGCTGCGCGAGCTGCTCGGCCAGCCGCTCGCGGACGTGCTGCGGGTCACCGGGGTGCCCAACCTCCGGGTGGCGCGGGAGTCCGCCCTGGCCCGCGCGGTGCAGAACGGGGACAGCTCGCTCGCCGAGCTGCTGGAACAGCTGCACGCCCCGGAGGAGGGCGTCCTGCCCGACCCGGACGACTTCCACGAGCTCGGGCGGGAGTTCGACCTCCGGGTGGGAGTCACCTGGTCGCCGACGCAGGCCGACGCCGTGGACGTCGTCTTCGCCGACCTGCGGGCGCACCACGGCTGCCCGGTCGAGCCGTACCTGCCGGCCCGGGCCACCGGCAGGACCCTTTCGTCGCTGACCAACCGTCCGACCGACAGCCGCGACACCGCCGCCCTCATCGGCGAACTCCGCGACTGGCTGCGCGGGCGGCTGCCCGACTACCTGGTCCCGTCGGCGTTCGTGGCACTGGAGACGCTTCCGCTGACGGCCAGCGGCAAGCTCGACCGCCGCGCACTGCCCGCTCCCGACCTCGGTTCGGTCGGAGCCGGGCGGGCGCCGCGCACCCCGCAGGAGCAGCTCCTCGCCGAGCTGTTCGCCGAGGTGCTCGGGCTGGCGCAGGTCGGTGTCGAGGACAGCTTCTTCGACCTGGGCGGACACTCGCTGCTGGCGACCCGCCTGGCCTCCCGGGTCCGGGCGACCCTCGGCGCGGAGCTGGAGGTCCGGACGCTGTTCGAGACCCCGACCGTGGCCGGGCTGGCGGCCCGTCTCGACGGCTCCGGAACGGCGCGGCCCGCGCTGACCGCCCAGCCGCGCCCCGAGCTGCTGCCGCTGTCCTTCGCGCAGCGCCGCCTGTGGTTCCTGCACCGGATGGACGGGCCGAGCGCCACCTACAACATGCCGCTCGCACTGAGCCTGACCGGCGGACTCGACCGGTCGGCCCTGCACGCCGCGCTGGCGGACGTGATCGCCCGGCACGAGAGCCTTCGGACGGTCTTCCGGGAGACGGACGGCGTGCCGTACCAGGTCGTGCTGAGCGCTTCGCAGGCATACCCGGAGCTGCCGGTGGTCGAGTTCGACGAGAGCCGGCTGGCCGAACGGCTGGCGGACACGGCCCGCCGCGGCTTCGACCTCGCCGCAGAACCGCCGGTCCGGGCGGAGCTGTACGCGCTCGCCCACGACCGGCACGTGCTGCTGGTCGTGGTGCACCACATCGCCGCCGACGGCTGGTCGATGGGCCCGCTCTCCGGCGACCTCGCGGCGGCCTACGCGGCGCGCTGCCGGGGCGATGAGCCGCAGTGGTCCCCGCTGCCGGTGCAGTACGCCGACTACACCCGTTGGCAACGCGATCTGCTCGGCGACGCCGCCGACCCGGAGAGCCTGTTCGCGCGGCAACTGGCATACTGGAAAGATGAGTTGACCGGTATGCCGCAGCAGGTGCAGTTGCCCGCCGACCGGCCCCGCCCGCCGGTGGCCTCCCAGCTGGGCGACCGGGTCGTGGTCAGGATGGACGCCGAACTGCACCAGGCCCTGCGGGACCTGGCCGCCGAGCGCGGCGCCAGCCTGTTCATGGTGCTCCAGGCCGGCCTCGCCGCGCTGCTCACCCGGCTCGGTGCCGGCACGGACATCGCGATCGGCAGCCCGATCGCCGGCCGTACCGACCAGGCGCTGGACGAGCTCGTCGGCTTCTTCGTCAACACCCTGGTGCTGCGCACCGACACCGGCGGCGACCCGGGCTTCGCCGAACTGCTCGGCCGGGTGCGGCAGAAGGCGCTCACCGCGTACGACCACCAGGACGTGCCGTTCGAGTACCTGGTCGAGGTGGTCAACCCAGTGCGGTCGCTGGCCCACCACCCCCTGTTCCAGATCATGTTGGCCCTGCAGAACGCGCCGCTGGGCGAGTTCGCGCTGCCGGGGCTGGAGACCGGCCACCTGGAGGCGCCGACCGGAACCGCGCGGGTCGACCTGACCTTCAGCCTGGCCGAGCAGTTCCGCCCGGACGGCGGCCTCGACGGCCTGATCGGCGCGGTGGAGTACGCCACCGACCTGTTCGACGCGCCCACCGTGGAGCTGCTGTTCGACCGCTGGGCGCGGCTGCTGCGCACGGCGGTCGCCGACCCGGACCGGCCGATCAGCCGGATCGACGTCATGTCCGGCGAGGAACGCCGCCGGCAGCTGTCCGAGTCCACGGGCGTCGCCGCCGAGCTGCCCGAGGCCGCGGTACCGGAACTGTTCGCCCGCCAGGTCCGGGCCACCCCGGACGCCGTGGCGGTCGTGGCCGGCGGCACCGAGCTGACCTACCGGGAACTCGACATCCGGGCCGATCACCTCGCTCGGGCGCTGATCCGTCAGGGCGTGCGACCGGAGACACCGGTCGCGGTCATGCTGGAGCGCTCGGCGGAGCTGGTCGTGGCGATCCTGGCGATCATCAAGGCGGGCGGCGCCTACGTGCCGCTCGACTCGCGCTTCCCGTCGTCCCGCATCGACCTGATCCTGCGGGAGACCGGGGCCGCGCTGGTGCTCACCGAGGACGTGCTGACCGCGCTGCTCCGGGCCGAGCCCGACCCGTCCGAACTCGAAGTCCCCTGCGACCCCCGGCAGCTGGCGTACATCATGTACACCTCCGGATCCACCGGGCGGCCGAAGGGCGTGGCCGTCACCCACCGCGACGTGGTGGGCCTCGCGCTCACCCCCGAATGGCGCGGCGGCGGACACGAGCGGGTGCTGATGCACTCCCCGACCGCCTTCGACCTCTCGACGTACGAGCTGTGGGTGCCGCTGCTCAACGGCGGCCGGGTCGTGGTCGCACCGCCCGAGCGGCTCGACCTCGACCTGCTGCAGCAGACGGTCAGTGAGCACCGGGTGACCGGGCTGTGGCTGACAGCCGGCCTGTTCCGCCTGGTCGCCGAGGAGCGGCCGAGCCTGCTCGCCGGGGTTCGCGAGGTCTGGACCGGCGGTGACGTGGTCTCCCCGGCCGCCGTCGCCCGGGTGCGCGCGGCCTGCCCCGGCATCGAGGTGGTCAACGGCTACGGGCCGACCGAGGCCACGACCCTGGCCACCTGGCACCCGGTGCGCACCCTCTGCGAGGACGCCGCGACCGTGCCGATCGGTGCTCCGATGGCCAACATGCGTGCCTACGTGCTCGACGAGCACCTGCGGCCGGTGCCGACGGGCATGGTCGGCGAGCTGTACCTCGCGGGAGTGGGCGTGGCCCGCGGCTACCTCGGCCGCCCGGGTCTGACGGCCGAGCGGTTCACCGCGGACCCGTACGGGCCGGCCGGGAGCCGGATGTACCGCACCGGCGACCTGGCGTGGTGGCGGGCCGACGGTGGGCTCGAGTTCGCCGGACGGGCCGACCACCAGGTCAAGCTGCGGGGCCTGAGGATCGAGCCCGGCGAGATCGAGGCCGTGCTCGCGAGCTGCCCGGGCGTCGCCCAGGCGGCCGTGGTGGCCCGCGAGGACCAGCCGGGCGACAAGCGGCTCGTCGGCTACCTGGTGGCCGCCCCCGAGGGGGTGCCCGAGGCGGGCGAGCTGTCCGACCGGCTGCGCCGCGAACTGCCCGACTACATGGTGCCGTCGGCGTTCGTCACCGTGGACGTGCTGCCGCTGACCGCCAACGGCAAGTTGGACCGGGCCGCCCTGCCCGCCCCCGACTACGGTGCGCCGGGCGGCGGACGCGGCCCGCGTACGCCGCAGGAGCAGCTGCTGTGCGACCTGTTCGCCGAGGCCCTCGGCCGGGAGCAGGTGCGGATCGACGACAGCTTCTTCGACCTGGGCGGGCACTCGCTGCTGGCGGCCCGCCTGGTCTCCCGGGTCCGCGAGACCCTCGGCATCGAGGTGGGCCTGCGCACGCTGTTCGAAGCGCCGACCGTGGCCGGGCTCACCGAACGCCTGGTCATGAACGACCCGGGCGACGCGCTGGACGTGGTGCTGCCGCTGCGCACCACCGGGAACGGGACACCGCTCTTCTGCATCCACCCCGGCGGCGGCATCAGCTGGTCGTACAGCGGGCTGCTGAACCACGTCGGTCCCCAGCATCCGCTCTACGCGATCCAGGCGCGCGGCCTCGGCCGGCCCGAACCGCTGCCGGCGTCCTACGAGGAGATGGCGGCCGACTACGTCGACCAGATCCGCAAGATCCAGCCGGAGGGCCCGTACCTGCTGCTCGGCTGGTCCGCCGGCGGGCTGATCGCCCACGCGGTCGCCTGCGAGCTCCAGTCGCGCGGTGAGCGCACCGCACTGCTGGCGATCCTCGACGCCTACCCGGTGAAGGACGTGCAGTTCGAGGAGGTGCCGGTGCCCACCGAACGGGACGTGCTGGTCGGTGTGCTCGACGTCGACCCGGACGAGCTGGGCGACCGGGCGCTGACCTACGGCGAGGTCGCCGAGGTCCTGAACCGGCGGGGCAGCGCGCTGGCCGGCCTGACGGAGCGGCAGATCGAGGTCATCGTCCAGATCATGATCAACAACGCGAAGCTGGCGGTCGACTTCGTCCCCCGAAGGTTCGACGGAGACCTGCTGCTCTTCAACTCCACGATCGACCGGACCGAGGACAACGCCGGGCCCGGGATCTGGCGCCCCTACATCGCCGGCCGGATCGACTCGTACGAGATCGCCACCCGGCACAACCGGATGACCCAAGCCGGCTCGCTGGCCCAGATCGGACCGATCCTGGCCGCCAAGCTCGCCGAGGCCACCGAGGCCACTGGTGTCACCCCAACCCACAACCAGGAGGACTGATTCCCATGACCAACCCCTTCGACGACCAGGACGGCACCTTCCTCGTGCTCGTCAACCCGGAGAACCAGCACTCGCTGTGGCCGCAGTTCGCGGACGTCCCGTCCGGCTGGACCGTCACCCACGGCCCCGACACCCACGCCGCCTGCCTGGAGCACGTCGAGCAGTCCTGGACCGACATGCGGCCCAAGAGTCTCGCCGACGCCATGGAAGCCCAGCGGTAGCGCGGCCGACGTGACCTCCACCGACACCCTGGACGAGGCCCGCGGCAGCGCGGGCCTCGCCCGGCCCGGCGACCTCGCCGCGGCGCTGCGTACGCCCGAGGCCCGCCGGGACCCGTACCCGTTCTACGCCCGCATGCGGCGCGAGAGCCCGGTCCACCGCAGCGCCGAGGGCATCTGGCACCTCACCCGCTACACCGACGTCGAGGCGGCCCTGGGCGACCTGCGGCTGTCCAACGACCGTGACCGGATGACCCGCGCCTACGGCGCGCTCGGCGGTGACCTGAAGGCATTCAGCCGGCTCACCGAACGGCTCGGCCGGGTGATGACCAACACCGACCCGCCGGACCACGCCCGGCTGCGCAAGCTCGCCAACCGCGCGTTCACCGCCCGGCGCGTCGAAGCCCTGCGCGAGGGCATCCAGCGGATCGTCGACCGGCTCGTCGACGAGGCGCTCGCGGCGGGCCCGGCCATGGACCTGATCGAGGCGGTCGCCTCCCCGCTGCCGCTGTCCGTCGTCTGCGAGCTCTTCGGCATCCCGCCCGAGGACCGCCCGCAGGTCAAGACCTGGTTCCGCCGCTTCGGCCGGATGAGCGAGGACATCGACAAGTCCGAGGCGGCGATCGAGCAGTACGAGGAGTACCTCGCCCGACTCGTCAGCCAACGCCGGGCCGACCCGGGCGACGACCTGATCAGCGCCCTGGTCGCGACGCAGGCGCAGGACGACCGGCTCACCGACTCCGAACTGCTGTCCACCTGCTTCGTCCTGATCACCGCGGGCGACGAGACCACCACCCACCTGGTCGGCAACGGCATGCTCGCTCTGCTGCGCCACCCCGACCAGTTGGCCCGGCTCCGCGACGACCCGGCGTTGATCGGTAGCGCCGTGGACGAACTGGCCCGCTACGACACGCCGACCCAGGCGATCGTCCGGGTCGTCGCGGAGGATGTCGAGATCGGCGGGCGGACCCTGCGTGCGGGCGAGCTGGTGTACCTGTTCCTCGCCGCGACCAACCGCGACCCCGAGCGCTTCGAGGACCCCGACCGGCTCGACCTGTCCCGCCCCGGCAACCGGCACCTCAGCTTCGGCAACGGTCCGCACTTCTGCCTCGGCGGCCCACTGGCCAAGCTCCAGGTGGAGGTGGCCGTCAGCACGCTGGTCCGCCGACTGCCGGAGCTGCGGCTGGCCGACGAAGCAGCCGGCGGGGAGGCCCTCGAATGGCGGCCCAACCCGCTGCAACGGCGGCTGACCGCCCTCCCGCTCACCTACTGACACCTGAACGATGACGAAGGAGAACCGACCATGACCAGAGAGTTCGAGGTCCGCAAGGAACAGGACCTGCCCGCGACACCCGAACAGGTATGGGCCGCGGTCGCCACCGGTGCCGGTAACCTCGGCTGGCTGTACCCCATGGAGGTCGAGCCGCGCGTCGGCGGAAAGGCCACCCGGTCCGACAGCACCGTCGTGGTGTGGGAGCCGCCGAGCCACTTCGCCGTCCGGGCGACCCTGGGCGACGAGTTCTCCAACACGCTCAGCTACCGGATCGAGCCGGTGGACAGCGGAACGAGCCACCTGCGGATGGGAATCCACTGGGTGCACGAAGGCGTCTGGGACGAGATCTGGGACACCAAGGCGGACGCGGCCGAGAAGCACGTCCACTTCTACCAGCACGGTCTCGCCGAGTACCTGCGGCACTTCGGCGGCCGCCCCGCCGTCTACGTCAAGGCCCAGCGCCCCGAACCCTCCGCCGACCCGGCCGACTTCGCCGCCCTGCGTCGCCGCCTCGGCCTCGCCGACGACGCGGCCGTCGGCGACCGGCTCACACTCCACGTCCCCGGCCCGGACGGCGGTCCGGAAGAGGTGGTCGTGGACTGGCTCAGCCCCGACTTCGTCGGCCTGCGGGGCCCCGACGCGCTGTACCGCTTCTTCAACGGCAGCACCTGGAACTGGCCGCTCTGGCTGGCCCACCACCTGTTCGCCGAGGACGCCGACGAGCAGCAGGCCACCAAGGCGTGGACCGCCTGGCTCAACGACAACCAAGCCTAGCTAGGACTCCCGATGGAAACCTCGATGGAAACACTGCTCTACGCCGCCGAACTCGTCGAGGAGAACGGCACCTACAAGCTCGTCTTCCAGGACGTGGTGCGGGACACCGTCCAGACCACCCCGGTCCCCAAGTCCATGGTGGACAAGCTCCCGACCTTCCTCGCGGCGCTCAGCGCCAAGCTCAACTCCGCACCGTCACGCGGCCGGTGGTAGCCGTGGGCCACCCGGCCACCCGGCCGTCAGCAGCCCGGAGCGAGGCCGCCGCCTGGTTCCGGGTGCACCGGCGCGCACAGCAGCCGAGGCTCCGACTGGTCTGCTTCCCGCACGCCGGCGGCGCCGCCAACTCCTTCGACAGCTGGCCCGCACTGCTGCCCGCCGACGTCGAGCTCCTGGCAGTCCGCTACCCGGGACGGCAGAACCGGCTCCTGGAGCCCTTCGCACCCGACCTGCCGACCCTCGCGGACGAGATCCACGCCGCCCTGGAACCGTACCTCGACCGGCCGGTGGCGCTGTTCGGCCACAGCATGGGCTCGGCGGTGGCCTACGAGGTCGCCCTGCGGCTCGACGGCCGCGGCCGCACGCCCACCCGCCTGCTGGTCTCCGGCCGCGTCGCCCCGCACCGCGCCGCGCCCACCGACCTGCATACCCGTGACGACGAGTCACTGATCGCGGACGTCCGGCAGCTGGGCGGGCCCGGGGCGGAGGCCTACGACGACCCGGAGCTGCGTGAGCTGACCCTCCCGGCGCTGCGCGCCGACTACCGGCTCATCGAGACGTACCGCCCACGGCAGCCGAAACCCCTGTGCGCGCCCATCACCGCGTACGCGGGGGAGAGCGACCCCGACTGCTCGCCGGACGGTGTCCGCGCCTGGTCCGAACTGACCGTCCCCGGCGGCTTCGAGCACCGCTGGTTCCCGGGCGGACACTTCTACCTGACCCTGTCCGAGACCGAGCTGCTCGCCGACCTCACCACCCGGCTCGCCTGACGCAGGCGCCTCGGCCGGACTGCCGGCACGGCAGCGAACCTCAGCCCGCAGCGCCCGCTGACGGCTTGACACTGACCGGCCGCACTCCGGTGGCCACGCATCCGTCCCTCCACTTCGCTGGATCTTCAAAGACGTGGGGAGAGCGGGGAGCAGTGAGCAAGCGGGCCCCGGTGGCCGGCGTCCGGCACGGCGGGTCCAGTGGGTGCTGGCGGGCGGTCTTCAACGAGTACCGATACGCAGCTTGAGCAGCGGCGATCACTTTCCGAGCCTCACAGGCATTGACCGAACAACAGATCGCCGACCTCGTGCACCAGGCCGGCAGCATGGTCGACGTCCTGCGCGACGCCAACCCCGAGACCAAGCGGCAGACTTACGCCGCCCTCGGCCTGCGCTGCGACTACAATCACGCATAACGCAAAATGCAGGTCAGGATCGCTCCTGACCTGCATTCCCTGGCCAACCATGTTGGCCAATGGGTCGTGTCCGAGGCCGGACACAGACCGTGAGCCGACGGCGATCCGGGGTGTTGGGGGAGCTGGATCTGGGTGCTCCATGGTGATCGCGGGACTGTCGATCGCGATCGAAGTCCGGGTGACTTCAATGTCAGTGTGTCAGTGCCGTGCCGGTGGTGGTAGGGAGACGACTCCGATTCACTCCTTCGAGCGATGGCACATCGCATGATGGTGAGTCAGGAGCAGTCGAAGCGATGGTCAGTGGGGCGGTCGGGGCAGGTGCGACACTCGAAGATGTAGACCCCGCCGGCGTCGCCGAGCATGAGCCCCGCTGCGTCCAGGGCCGCCTTGCCGGCGTCGCCGCGGGTTTCCTGCCCGTCCACGAGTGTCCGGTCCTCCATGGGGAGCCAGGTTCGCCATGCCTCGCCGGAGTACTCCCAGCTGGCGACGGTGAGCAGGTGTTCCATGGGGTCGTCGCATGTTGGGCAGTCGGGCCAGTCGGGCTCCTGCGTCCAGCAGGGGTAGCCGCCGAGTTTGGTGCCCTCGGCGGTGGAAAGGTCGCCCCAGTAGGTCACGCCGGACTCCGCCTCCAACTGGTCGAAGCGGTCTCGTAGCGCGTGGAGCAGGCCGAGAGGCAGGTCGTTGCGGGGGTACTCCGTGAACGGCTCCGGATGGACCACACACGGCTGGGGGACGTACCGGGGCTCGGCGTCGGTCGGTGCGGGTGGCGGGTCGATGACCGTCTCGACGCTCGCAGCGGCGCGCCAGAAGACCTGCGGCGTGGGTTCGCACTCGTCGTGCTCGAAGGGGCACCACAGCACTTGCAGCAGGTCCGTCCCGTCGGGGAACGAGAGCTTGGGTGCGTCGTGGCGGTAGATCTGGATGACGGGCACCAGCGCACTGCCGCCCGGTGACCTGGGCCCGTTCGCCGGGCCGTAATGACGATCGGTGCAGTGCGGCCATGGTTCGTTGGATGGCCATCGCAGCGGGCCGCCCACCGAACTCTCGTCCACCTCGGGAGCCCCCGGACGCGGATGCAGCCGGGTGGTCGTGCGGCGCAGCGGGACCAACTCGGGGAAGAGCTGCTCGATGTCCACGGGACGTGGCGGGGTGTGGCGGGGCATCAGGGCCCTTCAAGGTGCCGGGAAGATGGCGGGTCAGGGGGTCAGTTCAGGTCGAGGACGGGACGGGCGGAGAAGTCCTCGTACATGGATTCGCCGTCATCGCCGTGCAGGAACTCGGACATAGCCGGGTTGCGGTTTGCTGTGGCCAGGGCCAGCCATGTCACGAGGGTGCCGTAGCCGCCGCATTCTGCCTCCCCACCGTCGCCGCCGTGGACGGCGGATGGGTCGCTGGTCAGCTCCGCCTGGTAGGTGTCGTAGGCGATCCGTAGTCCGAGGACGTTGCGCTGGCGCTGCGGTCCGTCGGGGGCTTCGTAGGGGGAGCGGTCCAGCGGGCACTGGTCGCCCCAGCGGAACAGCGTGCCCGCTCCGGCGGCGCAGGCGTGCTCCCACTCGTCCGGGCTCGACAGTCGCAAGCCCCGCTCGGCGAGTAGCGCCGGCATGTTGGCGAAGGCGGTGGTGAACGCCTCGGGCTCCAACGCCACAAGCACCGTGGGGACGGTGACGGTCCGCAATGGGCTGAGCACCTCGGCCAGGTGGTCGCGCAGGTCCGTTGCGAAGCCGAACCCGCCAGCCAGTGTTTCCGTCTGGTAGCTCTCCAGCTGCTCGGGTGTCGGCTGCCACCGGTCCAGATCGAAGCCCACCGTGACGTCTCCGCCGGGGACGAGCGCGAACTGCCGGCCGCCCTGGTCGATCACCGCGCTGTGGAATGCGGCGCCGAGGTGCGTGACGGTGCGGACCTCGACCACCCGTCCACCCACCTTCCGTGCGGCCTCGTGCGCGTGACGGTTGGCGGCGTGGTGGTCGAGGGCGCGCCAGCGGTGGAAGGTGAGGTCAGCGAGTGGCATGGCCAGCAGTCTGGCATCAGGCACCGACACCCGGGTGCTGCCGGGCGGCCGTCGATCCCTTCTCGTGTGCGTTACTTGACCAGGCGGAAGTCGGGGTGTGCGGCCCAGGTCCGAAGGAGTTGCGCGGTGCCGAACGTAGTGGCGCCGAAGGCCTCGGGGAGGGTGGCAATCAGGCCTGGCAGGGTGGCCATGACCGGCAGGTTGCTCTGGTGGAACTCGACGTGGGCGACACCCCCGACGATATCCATGATCGATGCGGTCAGATGTGCCGTGACGGCATGGTCTACTTCCCGGTTGCACATCGCGATGACGTTGACGCCGTGGGTCGGAGTGAAGCCGATCAGCGGTTCGAGATCGGGGTTGTCCGCGTGCTCGGCTGTGAACGTCTCCTCATCTCCAATACCGGCCAGAGCCACCAGGAACGGCCGGCCTCCTGCCGGTGCGTCACCGTTCGCGATGGCCAACCGATCCGCGAGCACCTGGAGATCAAAATGCCCAGGGCGCTCCTCTTCGACCCGTTCGCAGATCTCGCTCAGTAGCGCACGCAGACGTACGAGGTCCTCGTCTGGGACCGCTCCTGGCAACTCGATTCCCACTACCGGTCCAGCCATGCCGGCGAGTCTACGATCACGGCCTACCCCCGGACACCCGGATTCTCGGCGCCATGTCACCGGAGCTGAGCTGCTGCTACGCCGGGCCTGGGCGAACTCGGGGCTGCCCGTCCGGGGCGCTAGGCTCCCGAACCATGTCCAGCACTGCGCATACCTTCACCTGCTCCTGTTGCCACGGCGAGCATGCTGGGCCAGCACTCTCCCATAGTGCGAAGGCCCCGGATCTGTGGCACCCGCAGTACGCCGAGGACACGGACAGCATGCTCACCGCAGACCTGTGCAGCATCAAGGGGCAGGCGCTCTTCATCCACGGACTGAGCGAGATACCCGTGCGCGACACCGGCGAGATCTTCTCCTGGGGTGTCTGGTCCTCCCTCAGTGCCCCGAACTTCGCCCGCGCCGTCGAGCGCTGGCAGGACGAGGACCGTGACCAGGAGCCGGCGTACTTCGGCTGGCTCTCCACCGAACTGCCCCTCTACGGTGTCTCCACGATGATCCTGAAGACGCAGGTGCACACGCGTCCCCTGGGCAGGCGCCCCTTCATCGAGCTGGAACCCACCGACCACCCGCTGGCTGTCGAACAGCGTGAGGGCATCACCGCAGCCCGCGTCGCCGAGATCGCCGAACTGGTCCTGCGCCAAGGCAGGATCGAGCCGTGACCGCGCTGCCCACCTTCCCCTACCACCCCGATCCGCTCGCCACCGGATCGCTGCGTCCAAGCGCCGAGCCGTGCTGCTGCTGCGGACAACCCCGCGGCCTCCTCTACGTTGGACCGATGTACACCGCGCAGGAGGCGCCGGGGCGGGTCTGCCCGTGGTGCATCGCCGACGGGTCGGCGGCCCGCCGATTCGATGCGGAGTTCACGGATGCCAGCGAACTCACCGGCCTGCCCGACGATGTCGTCGAGGAGGTGTGCAGCCGCACCCCCGCCTTCAGCTCCTGGCAGCAGGGCCGCTGGCTGGCCCACTGCGCGGATGCCGCCGCGTTCCTGGGCCCGGTGGGCATCGAGGAGTTGCGCGCACACCCCGAGGCCCTGGAGATGATCCGCAGTGAATTCGCGGACCCACGCCGGAAGGAGCACTTCCTCCAGTCGTTCCTGGAGGCGCTCCACGCGGACGGCAACCCGACGGCCTACCTGTTCCGTTGCCGCGCCTGCGGCGAGCACCTCGCCTATGCGGACGGCACTTGAACGCGCTTGCCGGGAGCAGACCCGCAGGCACCGTGGTCAGGGGGGAGTCGATGGCGATAGAACTCGGATTCGGGCCGGCTCGGGCAGTTGAGATGATCAGTCCATGGAGCATTGGCGACCGCGCCGGGACGAGTTCCCGCGACCGCCGTATTCAGGGGAGCGTTCGAGACGCACATGACCGTGTGCTGCGACGCCGCCGCGCCCCACAAGCGCCCAGGAACGATCAACGATGGGTGCGGCTCCTCTGGGGGGAAGGTGGAAGCCGGGTGCCTGCCGGTTCGGGTCGCACGGGGCTCTGACATCCGACGGGGCCCGGGCGGTGGCGTTGATCGGTACGCCAGGCTTCCCGTTCGGCCCGTACCTCTGGCGTCAGGAGCGGTAGATGCACTCCGCGATCGTTGAGTGCTTCTTCCAGCCCAGGGTCTCGTACAGCGCGCGTCCGGCGTCCGTCGCGCCGAGAACGCCCGTGTCCGCACCGCGTTCCACAGCCCGGTTGGCGAGAGAGCGCATCACGAAGCCGCCCAGTCCCTTACGGCGATGGCTCTCTGCCGTGATCACCCGGTCCACCACCGCGGTCTCGCCGACTACCGCCATCTGCCCCTGGGCCGCGGGCTCGCCCGCTGCATCCAGTACGCGGACGTACACGACGTCGTCGACAGCCTGAACGGTGGCGGTGTATCCCTCGGGTGTGGCCAGCTTGGTGGCTGTCAGGTCGATGGCCATCAGGTGGCCGGTCTCTTCCCAGGCCACCACCCATCCCGGCGACAGCCAGGGCTCGACGTCCTCGGGCTCCGCGGGCATTTTCAGCCAGGTTCGTGGCGCCGCCACCGAGACGGCCGCACTGCGGACCAACGACTCATCGGTCACGGGCAGGACATGGCGCCCTACTTCGGCGGGGTTGTCGGCCACCTCGATGTATAGCCCCCAGGGTTGCTCGATCGGCGGGGGTGTGCGCCGGGATATCGCCCAGCCCGCCGCCCATGTCCTGACCGTGTCCGCAAGCATCATGTCCTCCCGAACCAGTGGCGCATCAACTGATGGTAATGACCTCAATGCAGTATGGGACCTTACTCCCCATCTCTGCGTAAGTCACGCATCTGACCAGCGGCTCTTACGCCAATGCCCGGTTGGCGCCCACAGGGCAGTGAGCCAGGCCTTCGTGCCCAAGTCGGCAGTCCCCCAACTCCACCCCTCTTCCCTCCAGAGGAGCCACACCCAAATCGAATGTCGGCGACAGGCACTCATGTCCGTGCTCGCCGTCGACAGGAGAGCCGTGAACACGCAGGTGGACTGGTCCGGAGTCCGGGAACGCGTCATCGCGGTGGAGGAAGCCGGACGTCGAGCCCGTGGTCGTGAGCCGTCTCGATGCCCGACATTCGAACCTGTCCTGACACCCGCCGAGATCGCGGAGGTCGAAGCACGGTTCGGCGTCACGCTCCCTGACGAGTACCGCACGTTTCTGGCGGAGGTCGGGGCCGGTGGCCCGGGCCCGGCACTGCACCTCACATCGTTGTGCCGGATCGACGGGACATGGGGATGGCTCTGGGACGGGGGGGTACCACTGGCTGCTGGACCCCAGCGGGCCGTTCGTCGAAACGGAAGGCCGGGCTACTGTCAGCCCATGGAAGCAGGACCATCCCCTTGTTCGCGACCGCACTGAGCACTGCGGACTCCTGGGCGGCCGCGTCCTTCAGGAACCTGCCCTCGTAGAGCGCCTCCAGCAGTGCCGCCACGTCCTCGGCGGGCGCCCGGAGTTGAGGCGCAGCTGCTCGGTCTGCGGACCGGGTCCCGTCGACCAGCCGGATGATCCGCCAGAGCGAACCGTCCGGATCGTCGAACGGCGAGGCGATGCCGTAGATGTCCCCACCGACCTGCACCGACCCGTCCGCCCGCCGCAACGCCTGATGTTCACGCTTGACGCGCGGCAATCGGTAGGGCAGTTGGGGCTGCGGCGCTCCGTCGGCTGACAAGGGGCTCCGTTCGTGCAGCGACTGGAGGGAGCGGTGATGATATGCACGGCCTTCAGTGCACGGTACATAGCAGTCTGTTCGTTCGCCGAAGGGATGTGACTGTGCGTCAATTATCCAGTTGAGATGACGCTAACTCAGTCTTCGGTCGTGGCACGTAGCTTGACGGATTGCGCGGTGATCGCCGTGAAGAAGGCCTGCTCGGTGGTTTCGTCGGAGTTCACGCCGGCCCGTTCCGAATCGACGATCATGACGGTTGAGCTCAGTCGAGTGATCAGGATCTTGCTGTACATCGGGTGGCTCCGGGACGTCTCCGTCGTGGCCGTGAACTCGACCGCCGCGGAACCGCCCCCGGCATCGGAGGGAACGGGCACGGGCGTGAGGTCCCGGACCGTCTCGCCCTCGGCACCGCCAGCCTGGTCCGGAGCGCGGGTGTACGCGCGACAGGCCTGGATGCGAGCCCTGACATCGTCGACCGCGTTCTGCGCGGCGGCCTGATCCTGAAACGAATGGAGGAACAGGAGGACCCCGGAGAACTCGGCGTCATCGGCGAAGGTACGTGTGGCTCCCGAGATCGTCCCGTAACCCAGTTCGGTGGCTCCGATGTAGTCGATCAGTTGCCGAAAGGCCAGGCCGCCAGGGGTGAATGTTCGGGCCGGGTGGGCAGTACGTGGGACTCGGATGTGGTTCCGAGGCCGGTGTATCCGGGCTGTGGGGTTCCAGAACTCGGCTTGCCTATGTGACCGGCGACGATGCGAACCGCGTGGCGATCGGGGCAGGATCGTGTCGCTGCGCCTCGTCTATCTGATCTTCACCCGGCTGCTGAGCTGGTTCATGCTGCTCAGTCGTTCCTCGGCGTCGAAGGACGTCGAGCTGCTCGTTCTACGCCACGAGGTGGCGGTGCTTCGCAGAAGGACTCCGAAGCCGCGCCTGGACTGGGCGGACCGTGCGGTCCTTGCCGCACTGGTCCGACTGCTGCCCACGAATCTGCGTCGACACCGTCTGGTCACTCCCGGAACCATCCTGCGCTGGCATCGTCGGCTGGTCAGGAAGAAGTGGACCTATCCGAGCCGGGCCGGCCGCCCACCGGTCGACGAGACGATCGCCGCGCTCATCGAACGACTGGCCACGGAGAACGCCGCTTGGGGGTACAAGCGCATCCAGGGCGAACTGCTCAAGCTCGGCTACCGCGTCGGAGCGTCCTCCACCAGCACAGCTACAGGCGTGCGGCGAACTTCCCGTCAGGGCGTTTGTGCAGCCAGCCGGGCTCCGCGAGCTTGGTCAACCTTGCGCGCAGCGGCTCCAGTTTCCCGCGCACCTCCACCTCCAGGCCCAGTTCCTCGCCCACCGCCCTCACCTGCACCGCGCCGCCAGCGGCCCGCACGATCGACAAGATCCGCCGGTAATCACTAGGCAGCGCGCTCTCGTCCGGGCACTCGCCGCGGTGCGGAACCAGCAGCGCCGCACGCCCCGCCACCTGAGCCTTCACCGGAGCTTCCGCTACAGCCGCCTCCGCCTCGGCCCGATCCTGCTCGGCCAACCGCCGCAAGACCCGTTCGGCGATCACCAACTCATCGCGCTCCGCCTGGACTTCCCGTAACTGCTTGCCCAACTCCTCGGCGAGGGCGTCCAGCTCGCTCCGGCGAGCCGTGATCCGTTCCAGTTCAGACATCCCGCACCCTCCCCGCCACCCGGCAGCGGTCCGCATGGTGACGGATCGTAGGCGGCCTCCCGCGGCCAGCGCAGCAGAACCCGAGAGCTCCCACGACCGGCCAGTCAGACGATCTTCACCGTGGACACACCGGCCGCTGGCCAGCGTGAGCAGGCCGACATCGACGCACACCAGGCCCCGTGACCTGCAACGTTCACGCTGCACACGGCTCAGTGGACCATCGAGAACCGGCTTCACCTCGTTCGCGATACCACCTTCGGCGAGGACGCCTCGAAGATCCGCACCGGCCACGGCCCCGAGAACATGGCAACCCTGCGCAACCTGGCGATCAACACGCTCCGCCGGCACGGGCACCGCAACATCGCCGCCGGCCTCCGCCATGTCTCCTACGACCCCTTCAGTCAGCAGTCCAGAAGCTGCCTCAGCACGCCGTCCGATTCCCCGTTCAATCAACGGGGCAGCACGCCAAAGCACTCAGCACCCACGCCGTCACACCGAGAACTCACACGTGCCCCGCAAGCACAAGGAACTGCTGGTGCTGGCCGCTGAAACCACGGTGGAGGTCAGCCCGGGGCTGTTCATCGCCAACAGCCGCAGCAGGCGCGCCGACATCCCCACCGAGCGCGCCGCACGGCTCACCGAACTCGGGAGTAGCCGGCACATCCCGCGTCCCGGGGCCGGGCTGCAGCAGCGACCGGCCCCGGGACGCGTACCGTGGGCTCGCCCGCTCAGCGGTGGCCAGTCCTCGGGGTGACGTCAACGAATACCGCCGAACGCCCGAACCAGCGCGCGAGGCGCCCCGGGTCGCTGCCCAGCAGGTGGGCAGCGACCCGGGGCGCTAGATGGGGCGAGCGAGCCGCGTGAGGAGCGTGGGACAGGCGTCAGGCGATCGTGAACAGCTGGTTGACGGCGCCCGTGCAGGTCCACTGGTCGATGCCGGCCCCGTCGTTGACGCCGGCGCCCCAGACGTCCAGGCACTTACCCGCGAAGGTGTGGATCTGGAATTGGCCGTTGCCAACCAGCACCTTCGTGAACTGCTGGTTGGGGGCGCCTGTGCAGGTGTACTGGTCGATGCCGGCCCCGTCGTTGACGCCGGCGCCCCAGACGTCCAGGCACTTGCCCGCGAAGGTGTGGATCTGGACCTGGCCGTTGTTGGCCGGCACGATCGTGAACTGCTGGTTAGGGAAGCCTGTGCAGGTCCACTGATCGATGCCGGCCCCGTCGTTGACGCCCGCGTCCCAGACGTCCAGGCACTTGCCCGCGAAGGTGCGGATCTGGTTGGTTCCGTTGGAGTCCGCGGGCGCTGCCATCGCGGTCGGCGCCACAGCGACGGCCGAGGCTGTGAAGGCCAGGGCGGCCAGGGCGCGAAGCGCGGTCTTGGTGGCAGAGTACATGATCTTCTCCTTAGTTCCTGGGAGCGAATGCGTGCTGACACGGCCCCTGACGGTCCATCAGTGGCCACTCAATAGGCATGGGCATGGAACAGCCCGGCGGGGTTGGGTCCCGGCGGGTGATCCAGGGCGCTTGAGCACGTACAGCAGAACATCGGCCCCGGTATGAGCGCCACGAAGAAGCACACGACGAACTTCCGGAAGTTCGGCCGGAAGAACCGCGCGGTGATGCCGTCCGGCCGGTGGCTTCGTTCACGTGAAGCAGCAGCGATTGGTCAGTGGTTCGGGCGGCAGTTGGCGATCTTGGGTGCTGCGGATGTTCACCAGAAATGACGTCACCCGACGACCCGCAGCTTCGCCGGATTCCTTCGCCAGGACCTCGTGCTCGGGCCGTGCGGGCGGCTCGGGGACCGGAGGCTGCGGGGTGTCCTCGTCGGGTAGGGCGAGGATGGTCTTGCGGGTGATGCGCAGGTGCTCCAGTTCCTGCTCGACCTCGCCCAGCCGGGCGGAGAGCTCGGCGATCTGCTCGCGCAGCCGCTCGGCATCGGCGATGACCTGCTCTTCGTGGGTGGCCAAGCGGGCGAGCAGGGGTTCCAGGTTCACGTGCCCACCACCTGCGGGTCACGCCAGGGCGGCGGAGACTGGCGGCGGGTCAGCCTCCGGGACATCACGTCGATCATCGCCCAGTGCACCCGGCAGACGGAGGAGGAAGGCGACCTGACGAGGTTCAGGCCGTGTTCGACGGGTCCGGCGATCGGCCAAGGGCGTCTCGTCGCGCCGTGCCCCACTGCCGCCCCCCGCCGTGGAGTTGGCCGCTTGAAAGGTTCCCCACGACGCGAAGCGATGGACAGGGGACCGTGAGCCGCCGGTCGGCCGACGCGCGGCGCGGATCAGTTGCGCGTGCCGGCCGGTGGGCCGACGACGGTGGTGAGCTGGAGTTTGGTCTCGTCCTCGCTGCCCGGCGCGGCGGTCATGATGACGATCTTGAGCTCGGTGTCGCCGTCGGTCAGGACATCGCAGTCCACCGTGACCGGGCCCACCGACGGGTGGTCGACCGTCTTGCGGACCTCGCGGTTCGCGGTCACCTCTCCCTTCGCCCACAACTCGGCAAACCTCTCGCTGCCTGCGTTCAGGTCGCGGACCAGCGCGGCCAGGCGACTGTCCCGAGGGAAGCGGCCGGTCGCGCGGCGCAGGTCGGAGACGAGGGCGGCGTCGGTGGTGTCGGGGTCCGTATCGGTGACCGGCCACCGCACGAGGGGGGTGTGATCGGCGCCCACCGGGAACCTGTCGCGGGCGAAGTTGCGGATCCGCGGCGGCGAGGCCAAGGGGTCGCCCAGCAGGGCGGCCCACCCGTGGTTCCACCAGACCAGTTGCCAGTCCGCCGCGAACACGGCAACCGGTACGTCTCCGAGGCGGACGAGCACTCGTTGCATACCGGGCGGGAGATGGTCGCAGATCGTGCCGTCCGTCGGCGGCACGATCTGGGCCAGGCGGTAGAGGTGGTCCCGCTCGGCGGTGGACAGCTGGAGGGCGCGCGCCAGGGACGCCACCACCGACGCCGAGGGTGTCGTGGCCCGCCCCTGCTCCAGACGCACGACGTAGTCGACCGACACTCCGGCCAGGTCGGCCAGTTCCTCGCGCCGCAGCCCGACAGCCCGGCGCTTGCGGACGACCGGCAGCCCGCCGGCCGACGGGGGCAGCCGGTTCCGCCACGTGCGGATCGCCGCGCCCAGTCCGGCCCCAGGGGGTGTCGTCGTCATGCTCTTCATCCTCCTGCATCCCCGATCACATGCGGGGGCGCGAGGGTGGTACTGGTCTTCCCACCGTCGAAGCGTCTCTGGTTCGGCTCCCTCGTCCAGGCAACCATCGAAGGCATGACGATCACTTTCATCACCGGAGCCAACAAGGGCATCGGCCGCGAGACCGCTCGCCGCCTCATCGCGTGCGGTCACACCGTTCTCCTGGGAGCCCGCGACCGTGAGCGGGGTGAGGAGGCCGCCGCCGCGCTGGGCGCACGCTTCGTCCCCATCGACGTGACCGACGACGCGTCCGTGGCCGCCGCCGCCGCGGACGTCGCCGAGCACGAGGGCAGGATCGACGTCCTGATCAACAACGCGGGGGTACAGGGACCCTTCGGTGATCCCGGCGACCTCACCGCCGCCGACGCCCGCGCCGTCCTCGACGTCAACGTCATCGGCGTCGTCCGCACCACCACCGCGTTCCTGCCACTGCTGCGCCGCTCGGACGACCCCGTGATCATCAACGTCAGCAGCGGCATGGGCTCCCTCGCCTTCACCCACGACCCCGGCCGGTCCGAGTCGCACGTCGTCGCGCCGCTGTACGCCTCCTCGAAGGCGGCGCTGACGATGTTGACCACGCAGTACGCCAAGGGGCTCAGGGGCATTCGCGTCAACGCCGCCGACCCCGGCTACACCGCGACCGACATAAACGGTCACAGCGGCTCCCAGACCCTCACCGAGGGCACGGACGCGATCGTCGCCCTCGCCACCGAGGAGCCCGTCGCCGGCACCGGACGCTTCATCGACCGCCATGGCGAGATCGCCTGGTCCTGACACCGGCGGGGCCGGTTCGCGCTGAGCCACAGGTGGGCGGGCATCACCCGGGCGTGGCTGATGGAGTTCGGGTCGCTGACCTGCTCTTCCCGGGTGTCGGGGTGGAGATCGAATCTGACGTCCCGACACGCTCGCCGAACGACCGGCCTCACCGCTCAACTCACCGATATCGCACTGTTCCTAGGAGGACGGGCCGGAGCCTGGCTCTCGGGACGCCTGGCCATGACCACCTGCAGGGACACCCTGGCCCCGCTTCCTCGCTCGACCGTGCGCCGCGTCACGGACTGGATCATGCGCCGACCCGACCGGCTCGGCGACACCGAACGCAAGTGCCTTGAGGAGCTGTGCGAGCGCAGCCCCGCGCTGGCCACGACCACCGAGTACGCCCGGCGCCTGGCCACCATGGTGCGCGAGCGCCGCAGCGAGCATCTGGCCCTCGACGTCTGGCTCGCCGATGTCCGCCTCGACGGACAACAAGAACTCCGCTCGCTGGCTGGCGGGATCCGACGCGACCGCGCAGCCGTCCTCGCCGCCCTGACCACCACCCTCACCTCAGGAGCGGTGGAGGGCAACGTGACCAGGGTCAAGCTGCTGAAGAGACAGACGTACGGCCGGGCCAACTTCGACCTCCTGCGACGCCGCATCCTCCTGTCACCGTGATCAACAAGGAGGCACCCCTCAAACAGCGACAGAGCCCAGGAGTTGAGCCAGAACCACAACTCGTGAAGAGCCAGGCCGGTAAGCTCCCATTCGATTACCGGTGAGTAGGATTCGGTGTGCGGCGCATTGCGGGGGTTCCTGGCGGGGTCCTCCGTCCGGACGCCTTGGAGGCTTGGGAAGTGGGGGGTGGGCGGGTGACGACGTTCGGCGAGATGTTGCTGGAGTTGCGCCGGGTCGCGGGGCTGACGCAGGAGGAGCTCGCCGAGGCCGCCGGGCTGGCCGCCCGGTCGATCCAGGATCTGGAGCGCGGGCGGCGGGAGCGCCCGCAGCACCGCACGGTGCAGCGGCTGGTGTCGGCGCTGGGGCTCACGGACGCCGACGCGGCCGCGCTGCTGGGGGCCGGCCGCTCGGGCAAGCGGGCGGGCCGGAGCACCGATGACATTGCGAGGGGTTCCGGGCTGCTCGATCGCCAGGGCCAGTTGGCGGTGCTGGAGCGTGCGGCCGCTGAGGCCCGGGCGGGCCGGGGCGCCGTGGTACTGGTCCGGGCGGGCGCGGGGATGGGGAAGACCGCGCTGCTGCATGCTTGGGCGGCTGTCCAGCACCCGCGGGAGATGCGGGTGGCGTCCGCGAGCGGGGCGGAACTGGAGCAGGACTTTGCCTTCTCGGTGCTGCGGCAGCTGGTCGAGCCCTTGCTGGCCCGGGCCGGTCATGCCGGGCGGGAGCGGCTGCTGTCGGGGCCGGCGCAGTTGGCGTCGCACGCTCTCGGCGCGCAGGGGGCCGGCGGGGCCGGGGGTTTGTTACCCGAGGCGTCGCTGGGGCTTCTGCACAGTCTGCACTGGCTGATGGTGCATGTCACTGATGACGGGCCGCTCGCCTTGGTGGTCGACGACGCGCACTGGGCGGACCTCCCCTCGCTGCGGTGGCTGGAGTACCTGGCGCGGCGTCTGCACGGTCTGCCGCTGCTGCTGGTGCTGGCGGGCCGGCCCGACTCGGGGCCCCAGGCCGGAGCGCTGCTGGAGCAGATCGCCCGGCAGCCGTACTGCCTGCCGGTCGAGCTGCCGGGACTGGGGGCTGACAGCGTGGCCCATCTGGTGCGGGCGAGCCTGGGGCCCGCCGAACCCGGGTTCACCACTGCCTGTGCGGATGCGGCCCAGGGCAATCCGCTGCTCCTGCGCGAGTTGCTGCGGACCCTGGCGGACAGCGAAGTCAGGCCCTCCGACGATCAGGCACACCTGGTGGAGGAGTTCCGCGGCCGGATCCTGGCCGGCACCGTCGTCCAGCGCCTGACCGGCCAGCCGGAGCCCGTCCTGCGCCTGGTCCGCGCCCTGGCAGTGCTCGGAGACGGGGCCGCCTGGCCCGTCGTGGCCCAGCTGGCGGGACTGGGGGAGGCGCAGGCCCGCCAACTCGGGCGCCGACTGCAGCGCACCGGTGTGCTGGCGCCCGGTCAGGCGGCACGGTTCGACCACCCTCTGGTCCGCGCGGCGGTCGCCGAAGCCGTCCTGGAACCGGCGGAACTGGCCGCAGAACATGCTCGGGCAGCCGAACTGCTCCGGTGCGACGGCGCCGCCGACGATCTGGTGGCAGCCCACCTCCTGCTGACCGAACCGGCCGGTGAAGCCTGGCGCGTGGCCGCCTTGAGGCAGGCAGCGCGGACAACACGCGACCGAGGGGCCCCGGAAACCACCGTGACCTACCTGCGCCGGGCCCTGCGCGAGCCCGTCTGCGCCCAAGAGCGCGGTCCGCTGCTGCTGGAGCTGGGCAAGGACGAGCTGCAAGTCGATGCCGCAGCGGCCAGGCACCACCTGGCCCAGGCCGCGGCCGCGCTGGCCGACCCCTACTCCCGGGCCGAGGCAGCCTACCGGCTCGGTACCTCCCTGTTCCTGGGGCATCAGCACCACAGCGCCGTCGACGTCCTGGCCCGGGCGGTGGAGGACCTGCGGCACACGGACGACGGCACCGGCCTTGCGCGCGAGGTGTCATGGTTCCTGCAGGCGCAGATGGTGCTGATCGGCTACGACCAGCTGTCCACCCTCCCCGCCGCCCGACAGCACGCCCAACGGCTGTGGGAGTACAAGCTGGCCGGCGACACCCCCGGTGAGTGCGCGGTCCTGGCTGCCCTGTCCGCCTCGGCCGTCACCGGGTACGCCAGCGCCCAGGTCACCAACGACCTCTTGGACCGGGCCTTGCGGGGCGGGCTGGCGGGAATCGACGCCTCGCAGATCCTCGTGAGCCTGGCCGGGCTGGCCTTCGTGGCCACCGACCGCCTCGACGACGCGGCCGCGCAATTCGGCCAGATTGCCGACGTGGGCGGTCGGTTCGGCTCCTTCCTGATGGTCTCGGCCGCCATGACCTGGCACCTGCTTGTCCACACCCGCCGAGGTCAACAGCTTCCCCTCACCGCCGATTTCGGGCACCCCGGCACAACGAGCGTAGAGGGCATGGAGTCGGTTCAGCTGGCGATGACTGCCCTACTGGGCGAGTCACTGCTGGAGCGCAGTGACCTGCCCTCGGCGACGGCCGTGCTCGCGCCGGACGCCGGCCACGACAAGGCGGGCTGGGCCTGGCAGGGCCTGGCGCACCTGGCCCGCGCCCGCCTGCACGAGGCGCGCGGCAACCTTGCCGCCGCCCTCGCGGTCCTGCTCGAATACGGCGCGCAGGAGAAGCGCGCACAGGTGGCGAACCTGGCCATGACGCCCTGGCGGTCCCGGGCAGCAGCGCTGCATCTGGCCCTCGGACAGCGCACCGACGCACTCCAACTGGCCACCGAAGAGCTGGAACTGGCACACCGGTGGGGCACCGAACGAGCGATCGGCGTGGCCTCACGAAGCCTCGGCGCCGTCCAGGGCGGCCGGGAAGGACAGGCGCTCCTGCGCGACGCCGTGGACCTGCTCAAGCGCTCCCCCGCACGCCTCGAACTCGCCCGCGCCCAGTACGACCTGGCGACCGCCCTGACCCACACCGGTGAAACCGACCAGGCCCGCCAGATCCTCAGCCAGGCACTCGACCTCGCGGACACCTGCGGCAGCACCCTGCTGGCCGGACAGGCACGCAGCGCACTGACCGCACTCGGCGAACACCCGAAACCGGCACCGGCCCCAATTCCGAGACTCTCCCTGACCGAGCACCGGCTGCTGGAGCTCATCCACGCCGGCCACACCGACCGCCAGGTCGCCCAAGCCCTGCTCCTGACCCCCCAGGAGGCAACCAGCATGGCCAAGCAAATCAGCCGCAAACTGGGGATGACCAGCAGAGCGGAGCTGACACACCCCGCACGGACCGACCACCCTTGTTGAGTACCACTCAAGAGAGGCCGTCAAAGAACAACACGGTGGTCTGGGGGGTCCGGTGCGTGTGTCGCGGCCAGGGCGCGTCTTCAAAGTCCCGCCGGGTCCGCGACGCCGGGCATCCCGCCTGGACGCACGCCCGGATCGCCCAAGTACGACCCAGTACGAGGACGAC
>NZ_JBGCCO010000043.1:0-61163 GCF_041262605.1 Kitasatospora sp. GAS1066B | reverse complement strand
CGGGCGACGCGCGTCCCGTCACCCCTGTCTACAGCGGCACGGGCCGGCCACCGGTCGCGAAATACCCGGACAAGCCCCGCAGCGTGAAGGAACTGATCCGCGCTGCCGGGCGGAAGACGGCCAAGCCCGTGTCCTGGCGGGAAGGATCGCATCCCGGGAAGGGGAAGAGCGGCTTCAAGCGGATGCACTCGCGCTTCGTCGCCCTGCGGATCCGCCCCGCCGGACGCGAGATCCGCGACGCCACCGAAGGCGTGGAACTGGCCGAGTGCTGGCTGCTGGCCGAGTGGCCCGCCAAGGAGAGCGACCCGGTCCAGCTCTGGCTCTCCGACCTGCCCGCCGACACCCCGCTGACCACCCTGGTCCGGCTGGCCAAGCTCCGCTGGCGAGTTGAGCACGACTACCGAGAGATGAAGCAAGCCCTCGGCCTGGCCCACTTCGAGGGCCGCACCTTCAGCGGCTGGCACCACCACGTCACCCTCGTCTCCCTCGCCCACGCCTTCTGCACCCTGCGAAGGCTGGCCACCGCCCCAAAAGACACGGGGCCGGCCTGAGCCTCTACCAAGTCGTCCGGGAGCTACAGACCCTCCTCGCGACCTGGGCCGGTGCCTGCCCCACCTGCCACCGCGACGCACCCATCGCCGCACCGACCTGACCAAGCCCTACTAGGGACGTGACGAGGAAGGTGGCCACCGGATTACGCCTTCGCCCACCCAGCGGACCGGCCCAGGACTTCGCCCGCAGGGATCGACAGGCTTACAAGGTCGGGGCACTTCCAGCCCCAGGAGATGGAAGTGCCAGCCGTGCACCTCAAGATCCGAAAGAGCGGGCCTAGACGTGCCGGCCATCGGCCGCGACGTCCAGCAGGACGTCCACCAGCCGGTCCGCCGCGTCAGGCCGGCCGTGCGACCGGGCCCGCTGCGCGATGTCCGCGCGGCGGGCCGGATCCGCGAGCAGCGGGGCGACCGCGTCGCGCAGGGTGTCGGGCGTCGCCTGGCCGAGCAGGGCCACCGCCGCACCGGAGTCCTGCAAGTGGCGGGCGTTGTGCTCCTGCTCGTTCCCGGCCGAGGTTGCCAGCGGGATCAGCACGGACGCCTTTCCCAGTGCGGTCAGTTCGGCGATCGTGCCCGCGCCGCTGCGGGAGAGCACCACGTCGGCCAGCGCGAGGACATCGGGCAGTTCCGGGCCGACGAAACCGGTGACCAGGTAACGGGCTGCCAGGTCGCCGGGAAGGGTCGCAGCTGCCTGCCGCAGGTTCTCCTCATGCGCGGGGCCGCACTGGTGGACGACGTTGGCGTTGGTCAGCAGCCACGGCAGGATGTCCCGCACCAGGCCGTTGATCTGCTGCGAGCCCTGCGCGCCGCCCGTGACGTACACGGTGGGGCGAGCACGGTCGAACTCCCACAGGCCGAGCGCCTGGACTGCCTTCTCCGCCTGACCGGACAGCACCTCCGGGCGCACCGGGTTCCCGGTGACCACCGCGGTCCTGCGGGCCGCCTCGGGCAGGAAGTCGAGTGTCGACTCCGAGGAGACCGCGAACCGCGTCGCCGCCCGGGCCAGCGACCGGTTGGCCAGCCCCAGGCGCACCGTCTGCTCGTGTACCACCAGCGGACGGCGGCACATCCGGGCCGCCAGGCTCACCGGCACCGCCACGTACCCGCCCGTGGCCAGCACCACGTCCGGCCGGAAGTCGGCCACGATCGAGCGGGCCTGCGCCACACCCAGCGGCACCCGCCCCATGTCCTTGATGTTGGCCGGCGAGGCGAGCTTCAGCGGGTTGCTGGAGCGCCGCGCCTTGCCCGTGGCCACCGTGGCGAAGGGGATCTGCTCGGTGGACGTGACCCGGGCTTCGAGACCTTCGGCCGTGCCGACCCACAGCACGTCCAGGGCCCGGCCTGCTGCCTGGAGCCGTGCCTGCAGCGTCCGGACCGCTGTGAGGGCCGGGTAGGTGTGGCCACCCGTGCCACCGCCCGTGACCAACAGCCGGAAGCCGCGCGGGGGAAGACGGTCGATGTCGGCGTTCACAGCGGGCTCCCAAACTGGCCGTACCGGGACAACGCGGACGATAGCAGGCAACAGGCCGGCGGCTGAGGTGTCTTCACCACCTGGGTCAGCCGGGTCGACCGCTCAGCGGCGCGCCGGGTCCGGTCGCTGCGCCGGCGCCGCGACCCAGGCCAGCGAGTACCAGGAGAGCACGCCGAGCACCGCCGCACTGGGCAGTTCGGCGAAGTACGCCAGCACCTGGGCCAGCTGGTAGGAGGAGCCGCGGTGGGCCGACCACAGGTCGAAGAAGGCGTCCATGCCGAGCAGCACCGCGGTGGCCGAGGCCACCGGGCTGGTGGCGCGGTGGCCTCGGCGGACCAGGGAGGCCAGCAGGAACAGCGCGGCCACCTCCATTACGTCCAGCCAGACCCAGGCGTTGGAGAGGTTCCGCGCGCCGAAGTGGCCCCGCACGTCCATCGCGAGCACCACGATCCACGGCAGCAGCAGGAAGCCGGCCGCACGGAACGCGGTGGGCAGCCAACGCCGGAGCGTCCTCTCATGGGCGGCCAGCGTCATCCGAAGCTCATACACCTGACGATCGTATCGATCACCGGATAAGGGAAATGTCGCGCCGAGCGCGGCCGGCGCCCGGCGGTCCGAAGACCCGGACCGGCCGCACCGACCGCGCTCATCGCTCCCGAGCCCGGCTCAGAACGCGAAGACGTGCCCGGTCACCCGCCGCAGCGAACACCCGTTGGTGAACGTCTGCTGGTACACGATGGGTTGACCGCCCCACACGCCCACGGCGGTGGCGGTCACCGGCAGGTAGAGATCCGGACAGAAGACGTGCGACGGCGTCAGGGCGGCGAAGTCACCCTGCGCGTTGGCCAGGTCCGCGCAGGCCGCCGGTGCCTCGGGGTGGTCCCCGGCCGGCTGCGTGTCGCCGCAGTCGAGGGTCACCGTGCGGTCCGCCGTCGTGGTGTTCGGGCCGGTCGGCGCCACCGTGAGGATCAGCAGGTCGGGACCGGCGGTGGTGGCGGCCGCCCCGGTCTCGGCGGCGGCGGGCAGTGCGCCGCCGGCCAGCAGGGTGGCGGTGGCGACGGCGCCGAGGGCTGTCATGAGGACACGACGAGTACGCATATCGAACTCCTTTGGTCGACTGTCCGAACGGACTCGGCAGTATCACCACAGGAAGTTGTCATGACCGTAATCGAACGACGCCGGACAGCCACCACCGGCCACCGTCCCGATGGCCGGTTTCCGTCCTCGCCGCCACCTCGCGCTTCCCGCGACTCATCTCCCGTCCCACCCGTCTCCGGCACGCCGACCGCGCCCGCAGCGTCGGTTCGGCGAGTCGGCCACGCCCGAACGGCCGAGATGGCCACCATCCGTCGAGCGCCGCTCCACCCCGAGTGACGGGCCGTCAACGGCAGCCGGCCACCGCGCGAGACCGTGGGGTGTCCCGCGCGATGGCCGGTGGTTCGGGTGGTTCAGGCGGAACGGTGGAGCAACGGCGAATCAGCCGCTGAACGCCCCGGTGCCGTTCGGCGTGCCGAGGCCGGTGGGGCCGTCGTAGCCCGGGCCGGCGGTGCACAGGTAGGAGCCGCAGCTACCGTTGGAGCCGGTGGTGACGTCGTTCAGCGCGGACGGGTTGGCGTACAGGTCGGCGGCCGGCGTGGTGTTCGCGCCGGGGTTGCCGGCCAGCGCGTAGACGCTGGCGATGATCGGCGAGGAGGCGCTGGTGCCGCCGTAGACGTTCCAGCCGGAGGCGCCGTAGGTGTCGTACACGGCGACACCGGTGGCCGGGTCGGCGACCGCGGAGACGTCGGCCACCGTCCGGTTGGCGCAGCCGCTGTCGGTCTGCCAGCTCGGCTTGGCCTCGTAGGCGGAGCAGCCCGAGCCGGTGCCCTCGGTGGCGCTGGTGCCCCAGACCGACTCGCTCCAGCCGCGCGCGCTGGAGTCCTGGGTCAGCGAGGTGCCGCCGACCGAGGTCACGTACGGGGAGGCCGCCGGGTACTCCACGCCGTAGGCGCTGTCACCCGCCGAGGCGGTGATCGCGACACCCGGGTGGTTGTAGTACGAGCTGTCGGCCGACGTCTCGTCCGACGACTCCGAGCCGCCGTAGCTGTTGGAGACGAACTTGGCGCCCAGCGAGACCGCCTGGTTCACCGCGGTGCCGAGGTCCTGGGTGCTGGCCGTGCTGGCCTCGACCAGCAGGATGTGGCAGTTCGGGCAGGTGGCGCTGACCATGTCCAGGTCGAGGGATATCTCGCCGGCCCAACCGGAGTCGGGGGAGGGGTAGTTGGTCCCGCCGTTCTCGTCCACCTTGGTGAAGCAGCCGCCGGCGGAGGTGCAGGCGGGCAGGCCGAACTGGCTGCGGTAGGCGGCCAGGTCGGACTCGGCGTTCGGGTCGTCCTGGGCGTCGACGATCGCCACCGTCTCGCCGGCTCCGTTGGCGGCGGCCGCACTGGCCAGGTTGTAGGCGCCCTGGATGTCGGCCGGACCGTAGCCGGACACCGAGGCGTCGGCCTGGGCCTGGGCGGTCCGGGTGCCGGCCGGGTGCGCCAGCCGGGTCTTGACGGTGCTCCCGCCGGTGACCCGCAGGGCGTTGCAGGCCAGGTAGCCGGCGTGCTGCGGAACCGCGCAGGACCGGGTGAACGTCACGTTGTGGTGAGCGTGGTCGGCCGTGGCCGCGGTGGCGGACGCGGCCTGGCTGCCGATCCCGAGTCCGGCGATCGCCAGGCCCGTCGCGGCGGTGAGGGCCAGCGTGGTACGCCGGACCTTCGGGTTCATGGGGGTACGCAAAAACGTGCTCCTCTGCGGGTGCACCAGTGGGGGTGAGGCCCTTCGGGCGTGGGGTGCCCTCGGGCCGGCCGCGCACGGTCGCTGACGGTGTGCCGTCGTCAGGGGCCGGGTCAACTGAGCGGCTTGGCAAGAGAGTAGGGGCGCGTGGGCATGACAACAATGGGGCTCCCAGGAAACTCACAGAATCCCCTCACCTGACCGTCGATCAAGCCTGGACCTGCACCGGTGCTACGCACAGCTGACGCCCCGTCGGATCCCGGGCCGGATCCCAGGCCGGATCCCGGGCCGGATCCCAGGTCGGCCTCGCGGTCGCGTCGGGTGAGCGCGGCCGATCGCCTTCGCGGTGGTGCTGGTCGGCGTGGTCAGCCCGATGTGGGGGCGGCGTCGAGTCAGCCGTTGGAACCGGCAGGTGCACGTGGGGACAACGGCATGGGCTGGAGCGTTCTGGGGAAGTCGGAGTATGCGTGGACAGCCGAGGTGCCGGAGGCGACGGTGGGGACGACGGGGATGGCAGGGACAGCAGGGACGGCAAGGATCGACGTCGAACGGGTGCGGCGGGACACGGCGGGCTGCGCGCGGGTCACGCATCTGAACAACGCCGGGGCGGCCCTGCAGCCCCGTCCGGTGGTCGACGCGGTGGTGGAGCACCTGCGGCTGGAGGAGGAGATCGGGGGGTACGAGGCGGCCGTCGCGCGGGCCGACCGGGTCGAGCACACCTATGACGCACTGGCCCGGCTGGTGGGCGCGGCCCGCGAGGACATCGCGGTGGTGGAGAACGCCACCCGGGCCTGGGACATGGGCTTCTACGCGCTGCCCTGGGCCCCGGGGGACCGGATCCTGACCTCGCGTGCCGAGTACGCGAGCAACGCGATCGCCCTCCTGCAGACCGCCCGCCGGCACGGTGTCCAGGTCGAGGTGGTGCCCGACGACGAGACCGGGGCCCTGGACGTCGACGCGCTGCGGCGACTGGTCGACGAGCGGGTCAGGCTGATCGCCGTCACCCATGTCCCCACCCAGGGCGGACTGGTCAACCCGGCGGCCGAGATCGGCAAGGTGGCCCGCGAGGCGGGCATCACCTACCTGCTGGACGCCTGCCAGTCGGTCGGCCAACTGCCGGTCGACGTGGGCGAGATCGGCTGCGACCTGCTCACCGCGACCGGCCGCAAGTTCCTCCGCGGCCCGCGCGGCACCGGCTTCCTCTACTGCTCACCGCGCATCCGCGAGAACCTGGAGCCACCGTTCCTGGACCTGCACGCGGCGACCTGGACCACCGCCGACAGCTACCAGGTGCGCGCGGACGCCCGCCGGTTCGAGACCTGGGAGACCTCGTACGCCGGGAAGATCGGCCTCGGCGTCGCCGTCGACTACGCCCTGGACCTGGGTCTGGACGCCATCGAGGCCCGGGTCACCCACCTCGCCGACACCCTGCGAACGCGCCTGCGCGCCCTGCCCGGCGTGCGCGTCCAGGATCGCGGTACTCGGCAGGGCGGCATCGTCTCCTTCACCGTCGAGGGCCGGGACAGCCACCGGATCGCCCAGGAACTCCAGGCCCGGCAGATCAACGTGTCGGTCTCCGTGGTGACTTCCGCCCGCTGGGACCTCGAAGCGCGCGGGCTCGACTCCCTGGTTCGCGCCTCCGTGCACTACTACAACACCGAGGAGGAGCTCGACCGGCTCTGCGAGGCGCTGCCGGGTCGCGGGTAGGGCCTGTCCGTCCGGCCGTCGGTGGTCTGACGCTCTGTCATATCAGGCGGGTAATTCGCTTTCGGCGGCCGCGCGGCGTGCCTACACTCGCTCTCAGATCGCACACCGCCGAACCGAACGGCGGTGCGCCCGCGACGAGAAGGGGGCCCGGCCATGCGTGAGCGCATCGCTGCCGTCGTCCCCTCGTCGCTCTCCGAGGTGATTCCGGTGTCTTCGCCCCTCCGGTGCCCGCTGCGCGGCCGGCACCGGATGACCGTGGCGAACGCCTGACCCTTGCCCGCCTGCCGACGCCGGCGCGGGGGAACGCGTGCGGCCTCAACGGAGGCCGCATCGCCCGGTGAATCGCGCCGCCCGCTAGCGGAATCACCAGGAAAGGCCATCGGCCGTGCGTACCGACCTGCACCAGTCCCCGAACCAGCAGTCCGTCAACCCCCTTGCCACCGTGCGCAATCTGGGCATCCTCGCCCACGTCGACGCCGGCAAGACCACCGTCACGGAGCGGATCCTGTTCCTGGCCGGCACCACGCACAAGCGCGGTGAGGTCCACGACGGCACGACCGTCACCGACTTCGACCCGCAGGAACGGGAACGCGGCATCACCATCTTCGCCGCGGCGGCCAGCTGCGACTGGGACGGCCACCGGGTCAACCTGATCGACACCCCGGGTCACGTGGACTTCGCCGACGAGGTGGAGCGCTCGCTTCGCGTGCTGGACGGCGCGATCGCGGTGTTCGACGCCGTCGCCGGGGTCGAGCCGCAGAGCGAGTCGGTCTGGCGGCAGGCCGACCGGCACGGGGTGCCGAGGATCGCCTTCGTCAACAAGCTGGACCGGGCCGGGGCGGAGCTGGACACGGCGGTCGCCTCGATCCGGGAGCGGCTGCGCACCGTACCGCTGGTGGTGCAGTTGCCGATCGGCCGGGAGGACGGCTTCACCGGCGTGGTCGACCTGGTCCGGATGCGCGCCCTGGAGTGGCCCGACAGCCGGAGCACGGTCGCCGAGGTGCCGGTGCCGGCGGACCTGCTGGAGGAGGCGGCCCGTCGGCGCCGGCTGCTGGAGGAAGCGGTGGCGGAGCTGGACCCGCAGGCGCTGGAGGAGTTCTGCGCCACCGGGGCCCTCGTGGAACGCACGCTCACGGCGGCGCTGCGCGAGGTGACCCGCACCGGTGCGGGTGTCGTGGTGCTCTGCGGCTCCGCGTACCGCAACCGGGGGATCGAGCCGCTGCTCGACGCCGCGGTGGCGTACCTGCCCTCGCCGCTCGACGTGCCGCCGGTGCGCGGCACGGTGGCGGACCCGGGCGGTACGGCGCAGGAGCGGGCGGCCGATCCGGCGGCGCCGTTCGCGGCGCTGGTCTTCAAGGTGCAGGCGGCGCCCACCGGGCGGCTGACCTTCCTGCGGGTGTACTCGGGAACGCTGGGCAAGGGAGAGGCGGTGCTGGACGTGGGCGCGAAGCGCACCGAGCGGATCGCGCGGATCCTGCGCGTGCAGGCCGACCGCCACTTCGAGGTGGCACGGGCGGTGGCCGGGGACATCGTCGCGGTGGTCGGCCCCAAGGCCGCCCGCGCCGGTGCCACCCTCTGCACGCCGTCCGCGCCGCTGATCCTCGAACCGCCGACGGCGGCCGATCCGGTCGTCTCGGTGGCCATCGAGGCCCGGCGGAGCACCGACACCGAGCGGTTGGCGTCGGCGCTGGCCCGGCTGGTCGAGGAGGACCCGTCGCTGGTGGTCCGCACCGACCCCGAGACCGGGCAGACCGTGCTGTCGGGGATGGGCGAGCTGCACCTGGAGGTCGCGGTGGAGAAGCTGCGCCGCGCCCACGGGCTGGAGGTGGGCGTCGGCCGGCCGCAGGTGTCCTACCGGGAGACGGTGGTCCGTGGGGTCTCCGGGCTGGTGTACCGGCACGTCAAGCAGGACGGCGGCGCCGGGCAGTTCGCGCATGTCGTCATCGACGTGGCACCGCTGGCTGCCGAGCCGGCCGACGCGACCGATGCGGCTGTCGCGGCGGAGGGGGTTGATGCTGCGGCGGAGTTCGCGTTCGGCTCCACCGTCATCGGCGGCCGGGTGCCGCAGGAGTACGTGCGTGCGGTGGCGGCCGGCTGCCGGGACGCGCTGGCCGAGGGTCCGCTCGGTGGCCATCCGGTCACCGGGCTGCGGGTCACCCTGACCGACGGGGCCACCCACAGCAAGGACTCCTCGGAGCTGGCGTTCCGGACGGCGGGCCGGTTCGCGCTCCGTGCGGCGCTGCGGGCCAGCGAGATGGTGCTGCTGGAACCGATGGCCGAGGTCACGGTCACTGTCCCGGACGACGCCGTGGGCGCGGTGCTCGGCGACCTGGCCGCCCGGCGCGGCCGGATCGCGGGCCAGACCTCGCGGGGCGGCACGGCGCAGGTCACCGCGACGGTGCCGCTGGCCGAGCTGTTCGGCTACGCGACCCGGCTGCGCGGCCGTACCCAGGGCCGGGGCACCTTCACCACCCGGCCCGCCGGGTACGCCCCGGTGCCGAGCGGGCTCGCCGAGGCCGTGCGCGCCCGCTAGGGGCCTGTACGGCGGATCTTTTCGGATGAGCCCGCGGCGTTGGGCGCCCGGCTGGGCGTGCGCCCGAGTCGTCCTCGTACTGGACGTACTTGGGCGATTCGGGCGTGCGTCCAGCCGGGATGCCCGGCGTCGCGGGCCCGAAAAGATCCGCCGTACAGGTCCTAGCGCCGGCCCGGACCGGGTCTCGCCGCTGAGAATCAGCGGCGAGACCCGGCCTCGCGCCGGTGCCTCGCCTGCGCCCGGCCGGCAAGTCGACAGACCGATAAAATCGGTATGGCCCCCACCCCTCCGATGGATCGTGGTCGCCATGGCGTCGAAGGCCTTACGACTGCCCCGCTACGTGCGGTTCGCCCCGTGGGCCCTGATCGTCGGCGGGCTCACCTGGAACTTCCTGGCCCCCGCCGAGTACTGGGGCGACCCGATGCTGGCGGCGGCGGCCGTGCTGGCGGGCGCGCTCCTCACGCTGCGCGACACCGTGGTCGTCGGCGCCGCCATCTTCCTGGGGATCGTCGTGCTGACCGCCCATGACGGTTCGGTCAGCAACGACAACGGCTACCTCGAACTGGTGAACACGCTCGTCGCCGTCGCCGTGGGCCTCTGGGTCAACCAGGTGGTCGCCCGGCACGGGCGTCGGCTGCGGACGGTGCGGTCGGTGGCGCGGGCGGCGCAGCAGGCGGTGCTGCCTGTCCCACCGCCCGAGGTGGGACCGCTGAGCGTGGCCACCCACTACAGCGCGGCCCAGACGGAGGCGCTGATCGGCGGCGACGCGTATGCCGTTCAGGAGACCCCGTTCGGCGTCCGGGTGCTGATCGCGGACGTCCGGGGCAAGGGCCTGCAGGCGGTGACGGCGGTTTCGGTGCTGCTCGGCGTCTTCCGGGAGGCTGCCGAGCGGGCGCCCGATCTGGTCGCGCTCGCCGACGCCGTGGAGCACACCCTGATCCGCGAGGTCGCGCGCGCCAGCGAGGAACTGCGGATGGAGGGTTTCATCACCGCGCTGCTCGGCGAGTTCGACCCCGAACGCGACGAGCTGCGGCTGCTCGACTGCGGCCACCCGGGGCCGTATCTGCTGCCGGCCGACGGCGGCCCGGCCCGCCGCCTGGACGCCCGCGATCCCGGCCTTCCGCTGGGCATGGGCGCGCTCGGCGGCCCGCGTCCGGTGCCGGATCGCTGGCCATTCGCGGTGGGGGACACGCTGCTGCTGGTCACCGACGGGGTGACCGAGGCCAGGAACAGCGCGGGGGAGTTCTACGACCCGACCCCGCGCCTGCCCACCCTCGGCCACCGCGCCGCGCCGCTGGACTTGGTGCACGCCGTGGCCCGGGACGTCGAGTGCTGGACCGGCGGGCCGCGCGACGACGACATGGCGCTGCTGGCGGTGACCCGCCGCCGTCGCCCGCCACCGGTTCAGACCTATTGACGCTTCGTCAGGCGGGCCCGACCCTACGACCGCTCAGCCCCGGCCGAAGGTGGCCGGCACCGTCTGCCCGCGCTGGTAGCAGGGGAGGCAGCGGACCATCGAGTAGGTGACCACCGGCCCCTGGATCACGTCCTCGTGCCCGCCCGTCTGTGTGAGTTCACCGGCGAACACCCCGCACCCCAGACACCGGCGGGTGGCCTGCGCGCGGCGGAAGCACGGCAGGCAGTACCACCGCTTCGGCTCCTCGGCCAGCAGCGCCACCGGCTGCGGACCGCCGTTGAGGTGCGAACAGAACGTCAGCTCGCCGGTCGCCAGCGCCTGCTGCATGGTGGCCGAGGCCGTGCGGTACCACTGCGGCGCCTGGTCGATGGCGACCTTGCGCGGCGTTCCCCACCCCTCGGTCGCCCCCAGGCCCGCCGCGTCCGCACTGGCCGCGCGGATCTGGTCGTGCAGCGCCACCTCGGCGGGATTCATCTTCTGCTCCACGCCGCCGAGGGTACCGGCCGCCTCCCGCCGGGAGGCCGGGATTGACGGAATCTCCTCGCGAAGAGGCAGCACGGAGCGACTACTGTCCGGGTGTGAGCTCCCAGCAGGGAAGGTGAACCAGCCGATGCCCCGGATCAGCAAGCGGACCCGCAGCCTGGCGGTCGACGGCGAGACCTACCTCTGGTCGCTCGGCGGCGGCCGCCCCGCCGAACCCGGCCGGCCCGCGCCGGCCCGGCTCGTCCTCACCATCCGCCGCCTCGGTGCGCGCGGGCGAGTCCTGGTCGTCTTCGAGGAGGGCCCCGATCGGCTGATCCCCGACGGATGGGTCCCCTCCGGGGCCGTCGGCACGGCAGGCGCCTGGCTGAACCTGCACGAGCCGGGTACGGTGCGGGCCCTGCTCGACGCGGCGCTGGCCGGCGGCTGGCAACCGGACGACCCGGCACCCGAGGAGTTGGACGGCTGGCCGCTGCTCGCCCCGGTGGCCGGGCGGCGTGCCTGACCTGACGTTCCGTCAGCAGCGTTCCGCGGTCGGCGCGGCCGGACAGGCCCTAGCGGTCGAGGGGTGCGGGGACGAGGCCGTCGGCCACCAGACCGGCGAGGACCGCCTCGCCCAGGACGTGCACCGCGGACTGGGGGCGGACCATCACGGTGAACTCCTTGACCAGGCCGGCCTCGTCGAGCTGGAGCAGGTCGATGCCGTGGATCTCCTTGCCCCGCACGGTGGCCCGGAAGGGCAGGATGACCGACGGGGCCTGACTGCCGTCGGTACCGGTCTCGGCCGCGCCCTCGAAGTGTCCGACGTAGCGGAAGTCCTCGAAGGTGCGCAGCAGGACGCCGAAGAGTCCCAGCACCATGGGCTTGCCCTCGAAGGGGGTGAACTTCACCGGGCTGTAGAAGCGGATGTCCTCGGTGAACAGGCCGTCCAGCGCGGTGAGATCGCCCTGCTCCACGGCGACCCGGAAGCGTTCGGCACTCTCCATGGTTCCTCCTGGTAGTCAAGAATATGACTAGTCATTTTCTTGACTATGATGCAGTGACGGACCACGAAAGGGAAGGGCTGCCCCGATGGCCTTGCGACATGCCGTGCTGGCCGCACTGCTGGACGGCGAGTACAGCGGATACCAGCTGGCGAAGGCGTTCGACGTCGGCGTCGCGAACTTCTGGCACGCCCTGCCACAGCAGCTGTACGCCGAGCTGGCCAGGTTGGAGAAGGAGGGGCTGGTCGCCGGTCGGCAGGTGGTCCAGGAGAGCCGGCCCAACAAACGCCTCTTCCACGTCACCGACGCCGGCCGGGCCGAGCTGGAGAAGTTCGCCGAAGCCGCCGCGAAGCCCTCGTTCATCCGCGACGACCTGCTCGTCAAGGTCCAGGCCGCCGACCGGATCGGCACCGGGCCGGTGATCGGACAGCTCGAGGAACGAGCCCTGGCGGCCGAGGCCAAGATCGAGCTGCTCGGCAAGCTGCTGCGCCAGCTGCGCGGCGATGCGGACGAGGAGGAGTACCTGCGCCGGGGCGAGCGGATCGGACCGTACCTGACCTGCCTGCGCGGCCTCTCCTTCGAGCAGGAGCACCGGGACTGGTGCCTGCGGATCGCCGCCGTCCTGCGGGAACGGCAGGCGACTCGCGCCGACCACTGAATGACCGCGACGTGATCCTCGGCGCGTCCGGTCGTGTGACAGATCCGCGCGAATGGCCGCCGGGAGCGTGCCGGTGTGCCCTGCGGGTGGCCCTGGGTGGTGTGTTGGAGCCGGCGTGCCGACCGTCCGTCGTCCCGAGGGAGAAGTCCGTGGTCAGTGGTAGCGGTGAGCAGCGTGTGGCGATGTCCACGCAGCTGTTGCAGGGGCAGAAGGCGCTGGTGACCGGAGCCAACTCCGGCATCGGCAAGGCGACCGCGATCGCCCTCGGCCGGGCCGGTGCGGACGTCGTCGTCAACTACGTGGCCGGTGCCGACGAAGCCGAGAAGGTGGTCGCGGAGATCAAGGGCTTCGGGGTCCGCGCCTACGCCCACGAGGCGGACGTGTCCCAGGAGGACCAGGTCGTCGGGATGGTCTCGCGGATGGTCGACGAGTTCGGCACCATCGACATCATGGTCGCCAACGCCGGCCTGCAGCGGGACGCGCCGGTGACGGAGATGACGGCCGCCCAGTGGCACAAGGTCCTCGACGTCAACCTCACCGGCCAGTTCCTCTGCGCCCGGGAGGCGGCCAAGGAGTTCCTGCGGCGCGGTGTCGTCCCGGAGGTGTCCAAGGCCGCCGGAAAGATCATCTGCATGAGCTCGGTCCACCAGATCATTCCCTGGTCGGGCCACGTGAACTACGCCTCCTCCAAGGGCGGCGTCGGCATGATGATGCAGACGCTCGCCCAGGAACTCGCGCCGCAGAAGATCCGGGTCAACGCGGTCGCCCCCGGCGCGATCCGCACCCCCATCAACCAGAGCGCCTGGGACACCCCGGAGGCCGAGGCCGAGCTCCTGCGGCTGATCCCCTACCGCCGGGTCGGCGACCCCGACGACATCGCCAACGCCGTCGTGGCCGTGGCCTCCGACCTGCTGGACTACGTGGTCGGCAGCACGCTCTACGTGGACGGCGGGATGACGCTCTTCCCCGGCTTCGCCACCGGCGGCTGAGCACCGCAGGTCAGCCCTCCCTCAGCCCAGCCGCTCGATCAGGTGGTCGCCGACCCGCAGCGCGTTGGCGATGGCGGTCAGCGAGGGGTTCACCGCGCCGATGCTCGGGAAGAACGCGGTGTCGACCACGTACAGGTTGTCCAGGTCATGGGCCTTGCAGTTGACGTCCAGGGCCGAGCTGCGCGGGTCGTCACCGAACCGCACGGTGCCGGCCTGGTGGGCGGTGGCCCCGATCGGCATGCCCTTGTGCAGGTAGATGCTGTGGTCGAGCAGGCGGTGCGGGTGCATGCCGAGGTCCCCGAGCATGCTCTGGAGCTTCTGCTGCAGCTTCCTGAGGCCGGCCGTGTTGTTCTGCTCGTCGAGCGACAGGGTGACCTTCCCGTCGCGGTCGAGGGTCACCCGGCTCTCGGGCAGCGGGAGGTCCTCGCCGCAGAGCCAGAAGTCGACCGCGTGGTGAGCGAGCACCTCGAACGGCATGTCCGGAGAGAGCTTGCCGGCCAGCCGCGGTGCCTCACCACGGATCTGCTCGGCGTCCGACTTGCCGAGCATCTGGATGCCGCCGAGCGGGTAGTCGACGTCGTCCGCGCCGAGGTACCAGTCGTTGAGCGCCAGGGTCTTCTGGAACAGCGTGGGGTTGGGCTCCTTCGAAACCGCCATCAGCGCCAGGTTGTTGTGCCGCATGTAGTGGCGCCCGACCACGTCGGAGCTGTTGGCGAGGCCGTTCGGGTGCCGGTCGTTGGCCGAACGGAGCAGCAGCAGCGCGGAGTTCACCGCACCGCAGGCGACCACGACGACGTCGGCGGCAAAGCCCGCGGTCGAGCCGTCCGCCAGCTCCGCCACCACCCTGGTGACGGTGCGTCCGGCCGGGTCGGTCTCCAGCCGCCGCACGTTGGCACCCGTGATCATGCTGACGTTGTCGTGCTCCAGCGCGGGGTCGACGCAGATCACCTGGGCGTCGGACTTGCCGTTCACCAGGCAGGGGAAGCCGTCGACCCGGTTGCAGCGGATGCAGACGCTGTCATGGGTCGCCCCGCCGTTCTCGTCCTGCTTGAGGTTCACCCCGATCGGCAGGTGGAAGGGGTGCAGTCCCTGCTTCTCCAGGTCGTCGCTGAGCTGCTGGATGCGCGGCTCGTGCGCCACCGACGGGTGGGCGTACTGCGCACTGGCCGGGCCTTCGGTGGGGTCCTCGCCGTGCTTGCCGTGCACCAGGTAGAGGTGCTCGGCCTGGGTGTAGTAGGGCTCCAGCTCCTCGTAACGGATCGGCCAGGCGGGGGAGATCCCGTCGTGGTGCCGCAGCTCGCCGAAGTCCTCGGGGCGCAGCCGGAACAGGGCGGCGCCGTAGAACTTGGTGTTGCCGCCGACGTAGTAGTTGACCTCCGGCGGGAACTCGTGACCGTGCTTGTCGTACCAGGTCTCCCGCGCCAGGTACTTGGCCCTGACGAACACCGCGCTGGAGTCCCAGTTGTCGATCTCCCGGGGCAGGTAGCCGCCCCGCTCCAGGATCAGGACGCGTTTACCCGAAGGCGCCAGCCGGTGGGCCAGCGTGCCGCCGCCCGCTCCGGTACCGATGATGATGACGTCGTAGTGCCGATCGTCGGCCATGAGGGCTCCCGTTCTCGAGTCGCTGCCAGTGTGTGATCAGAAGATCGCGATCGGATTGACTGGTGCGCCGGTGGCCCCGGGCAGTCGCAGGGGCGCGATGACGCACAGGAACGACCACCGGTCCGCCTCCTCGCAGAGCGGCACCAGGTCCTCGAACTGCAGGTAGTCCAGCAGGTGCAGTCCCATGGCGTGGACGGCCAGCACGTGCACCGGGAAGTCGACGCCCTGCGTGCTGCTGGGCGCGGTGTCGTTGTTGCCGTCGCTGCCGAGTACCGCGACCTGCCGCCGTGCCAGGAACTCCATCGCCGTGGGGTGCAGCCCGGCACGGGCCACCGCCGCGTCCCACGCGCCGAGTTCGCGGTGGCGGCGGCGGTGGCCGACCCGGACGAAGAGCAGGTCGCCCCGGGTCACCTGGAGATGCTGCGCGGCCTCGGCGGCCTCGAGCTCGTCACCGGTCACATGGTCGCCGGGGTCCAGCCACCGCACCCCGCGCAGGCGCGGAATGTCCAGCAGGACACCGCGGCCGACGATCCCGTCCCGGGTCACGTCCAGCGAGAGCGCGCTCGCGCCGGCCGCCGTCAGGCTGTTCGCGGGCACGCCGTTGTGCAGCGTTCCGTCATAGATGACGTGACAGAGCGCGTCGAGATGGCTGTCGGCGTCGCCGTGCACGTTCATGGCGAAGCGGTCCGTGGCGAACTGCAGCCCGCGCGGCGCGATCGCGCCGGCGACCGCACCGGTCATCCGGTGCTCGGCCGGATCGGGATCGTGCGGGCCGGGGCGGGTCTCCACCGGCGCGGCGAGCGTGACCGTGCGACCGGATCGGACCTCTGCGACCGCTGCCAGCACCTGCGCCGCGGTGATGGTGTCCAGCGCGCCGCGGTCGGCCGCCCCCTGAGGTGCCTGCCGCCGCACCCGCTGGTACAGGGCGCCGAACTCGGCCGAGCTGAGCCGTGCCGGTCCACTGGATCCTGCGTGTGCTGCCATCGATCCTGGTCCTGGTGTGACGCCTGGCCGGCGGTCCGGGAACGGGGGGCCTCCCGGACCGTGGCGAAGGCGGGCGGGGAGAGCGTCAGCGACGCTGCTCGAGGTCGAGTGCCTTGTCGAGGGTGCTGGCGGCCATGATCAGGGACAGGTGGGTGAACGCCTGGGGGAAGTTGCCCAGTTGTTCCCCGCTCGGGCCGATCTCCTCGGCGAACAGGCCGACGTGGTTGGCGTAGGTGTGCATCTTCTCGAAGGCGTACCGCGCCTGGAGCGTGCGGCCGGCCCGGGCCATGGCGTCGACGTAGAGGAAGGTGCACAGGCTGAAGGTCCCTTCCGAGCCGCGCAGTCCGTCGGGCGAGGCGGCCGGGTCGTAGCGGTAGACGAGGCTGTCGGAGACGAGCTTGCGGTCCATCGCGTCCAGCGTGCTCAGCCAGCCGTGGCTCTTGGCGGCGAGGAAACCGACCCGGGGAACGAGCAGCAGCGAGGCGTCGAGCACGTCACCGTCGTAGTGCTGGACGAGCGCCTGCTCCTGCTCGCTCCAGCCGCGCGTCATGACCTGCTCGAGGATGGCGTCGCGGGCCGCCGTCCAGCGCGTGGTGTCGCCGGGCCGGCTGAACTCGGTGGCTGCCGCGATGCCGCGGTCGAAGGCGGTCCAGCACATCACCCGGCTGTAGGTGAAGTCCTTGCGTCCACCGCGGGTCTCCCAGATGCCCTCGTCCGGCCGGTCCCAGGTGTCGGCGAGCCAGTCCAGCGCCGTGGCGAGTCCCTTCCAGCCCTGGTAGTCCAGCTGCTCGCCCACCTGCCGGGCCTCGGACAGCGCGTAGAGGGCCTCGCCGTAGATGTCCAGCTGCAGCTGGTCCATGGCCGCGTTCCCGGCGCGGACGGGGGCCGAGCCCCGGTAGCCCTCGAAGTGCTGGAGGATCTCCTCGGGGATGTCGGGGTCGCCGTCGACGCGGTACATGATCTGCAGCCGCTCGCCGGGCAGGTCGGCCCGCTCGTGCAGCCGGGCGCCCAGCCAGCGGGTGAACCTGGTCGCCTCCTCGACGAAGCCGAGGTCCAGCAGGGCCCGCACGGAGAGCGAGCCGTCCCGGACCCAGGTGTAGCGGTAGTCCCAGTTGCGCTCGCCGCCGACCTGCTCGGGCAGGCCCATGGTGGCCGCCGCGATCGGGGCGCCCGTGGGGTGGTAGGTGAGCAGTTTGAGCGTGATGGCGGAGCGGGCGACCATGTTCGGCCAGCGCCCGCGGTAGCTGGAGCTGCGCAGCCAGGCCTGCCAGTACTCGCCGACCGCGACGAGCTGGTCCTCGACCGCGGCGATCGTGAGCGGGGCGGGTGGCTCGCCGTCCGGAGCGCAGACGGTGAAGGCCGCGGCGGCCGTCTCGCCGGCGTTGAGCGTGACCTCCCCCTGGACGTCCTGGCCGTCACGCCCCACGGGGAAGCTGCACTGCAGGTGGCCGGTCATTCCCGGGGCGCGGAACACGGCGCCGTCCGGCCGCAGTTCGAGGGTGTGGTCGGCGCGGCCGTAGTCGAACCGGGGCCGGCACTCCAGCGAGAACCGGACCGTGCCGCGCACGGCCCGGACACCGCGCAGCAGGGTGTGACGGTCGGTGGGCGTGCCCGTGCGGTCGGGTGCCATGAAGTCGACGACCTCGCCGACCCCGTCCGGCGACATGAAGCGGGTCACCAGGATGGCCGTGTCGGGGTAGTACAGCTGCTTGGTGGCGGCCTCCGGATGCTCGGGGGCGATCCGGAAGTAGCCGCCGCGGTCGTGGTCGAGCAAGGCGGCGAAGATGCTGGGCGAGTCGAAGCGGGGAGCCGCGAACCAGTCGACGACCCCCTGCGACGAGATGAGAGCGGTGGTCTGGAGGTCCCCTACCAGGCCGTGGTCGGCGATCGGCGGATAGCGGTCCATGCTGAGTCTCCGCAGGAATCGGGAGCGTCCCCCGCTCTCCACTATCCGCCTGGCCGCCACGGCGCGCTGCGGATACCACGATCGATCGCCGCCCGGCTTGCTGACCACGGCTACTGCGGTGTTACTGGGCCAGGGTGGTCCCTGCGGTACGGAGGTCCGAATGGAGATGGTCCACATCCGGCTGGTGAGTCCACCGGACCTCACCGAGCAGGTGGTCGGGACGCTCGCCGGTAACCGCCACGTCTTCGACCTCGTCGCGCTGCCGGGCGTGGTGCGCAGTCCGGACGGTGACGCCGTCGAGTGCGACGTCCTGGCCGGGGCGGCCAACGACGTGCTGCGCGGCCTGCGCGCGTTGCAGGTGGAGCGCCGGGGCGCGCTGGTGATCGAGTCGGTCGAGATGGCCTACTCCGGCATCGCGGCGGCAGCGGAGACCCGGCGGCTCGGGCCGCTGGCACACGAGCCGGTGTGGGAGCTCGTGGAGGCCCGGATCCGCGCCGAGGGGACCTATCGGCCGAGTTTCTACCTCTATCTGATCATCGCGGGCCTCATCGGCTCGGTGGGGATCGTCACCAACTCCCAGATCCTGATCGTGGCGGCGATGGTGGTCGGGCCCGAGTACGGCGCGATCGCCAGTGTCGCGCTGGGAATCGACCAGGGGAGCGGGGCGCGGGTCCGGCAAGGGCTGCTGGCCCTGCTGGTCGGCTTCCTGCTCGCCATCGTCGTGACCTTCCTGTTCTCGCTGGTGATCCGGGGCTTCGGCTTCCAGTCCAAGGCCTTCACGCTGGGCATCCGGCCGGTCTCCAACCTCATCAACACGCCCGACTTCTTCTCGGTAGCCGTGGCGTTCCTGGCCGGCGTCGTCGGGATCATGTCGCTGACGCAGGCCAGGACGGGCGCCCTGCTGGGCGTGTTCATCTCGGTCACCACGATCCCGGCGGCCGCTGACATCGGCGTCTCCAGCGCGTTCGAGAGCTGGCGCGAGGCCCGCGGCTCGCTGGTGCAACTGCTGGTCAACATCGTCGTGCTGATCCTGGTGGGTGTGCTCGCCCTCAGGATCCAGCGTGCGGTCTGGCGGCGGATCGGCCTGCGGGCCGGCCGTTCCCGCCGGTGACGGGGGCTACGGTGACGGGCGAGCGCCGGGAGTCGACGGCGCGGCCGGTCATCATCGTGGTCATGGGCGTGTCCGGCTCGGGCAAGAGCACGGTGGGCGCGCTGCTGGCCGCCCGGCTCGGGCTGCCGTTCGCCGAGGGGGACGACTTCCACTCGGCCCACGCCCGCGCGGAGATGGCTGCCGGCCGTCCGCTCGGCGACCAGGACCGGCAGCCCTGGCTCGCCTCCCTCGCCGACTGGCTGGACCAGCGGATCCGGCAGGGCGGCTCGGGCGTGCTGGCCTGCTCGGCACTGAAGCGCTCGTACCGGGACCGGCTGCGGGACGGCCGGCCGCAGGTCCGGTTGCTGTATCTGCAAGGCAGCCGCGAAGTCATCGCCGCGCGCCTGGCCGCCCGGCGCGGTCACTTCTTCCCGGCCCGCCTGCTGGAGAGCCAGTTCGACGAGCTCGAGGAGCCGGCGCCGGACGAGCACGCCGCCGTGGTGCCGCTCGCGGGCACCCCGGAGCAGACCGTCGACCGGGCGCTCGCGGCGCTCGGCGCCGAGCCCGGAGCCACGACATGACGACGAACCAAGTGCTCGTCGGTGCCGGGCTGATCCTGGTGCTCGCGGTCGGCTCGCAGATCCTGGCGAGCCTGCTGCGCATCCCCGCGCTCATCGTGCTGCTGCCGGTCGGCTTCGCGGCCGGCGCGGCGACCGGTGACGTCAACCCCCAGCGGCTGCTGGGCGCGGCCTTCTCGCCACTGGTCTCGCTCGCCGTGGCGGTGATCCTCTACGACGCCGGCCTCGGGCTCGACCTGGCGCGGCTCAAGGGGCACACCCGGCAGGTGGTGGTCCGGCTGATCTGGATCGGCGTGCTGCTCAGCTGGGTGGTCGTCACGCTCCTGGCGGGGCCGCTGCTCGGGATGGACGGCCGGGCGTCGCTGATGCTCGGGGTGATCCTGGTGGTGTCCGGGCCGACCGTGGTGGGGCCGCTGCTGAGCTTCGTGCGCCCGAAGGACCGGCTGCAGCACATCCTGATCTGGGAGGGATCGCTGATCGACCCGGTCGGCGGCGTCCTGGGCGCGCTGGTCTTCCATGCGGTCGATGCGAGCACCGGCCGTCAGGTCGGCAGCGGAGCACTGCACTTCCTGGGCAGCGCGGCCGTCGGGGTGGCCGGGGGCCTGGTCGGCACGGCGGTGCTGTGGGTGCTGTTGCGCAGGATCGGACTCGGGGAGCTGCTCGGCACCACGGCGCAGCTCGCGGTGGTGGTCGGCGTGGCGGCGGCCTGCGATGTGATCCGGGACGACTCGGGGCTCATCGCCGCGGTCGTGATGGGGCTCGCCGTCGCCAATCTGCGGAGCTTCGACGAGCCGGTGCGGCGGGCGTTCTTCGAGACCCTGGTCAGCCTGATCCTCGGGGTGCTGTTCGTCTCGATCTCGGCCACCGTGACCCCGCACTCGCTGCAGCACGTGCTGCTGCCCGCCCTCGCCCTGAGCGCCGTCCTGGTGCTCGTGGTCAGACCGCTGGTGTCGGCCGTGTCCGCGCTCGGCACCGACCTGTCCAAAGGGGAGCGCGGCTTCGTCGGCTGGATGGCGCCGCGCGGCATCGTCGCCGCGGCGACCGCCTCCACCTTCTCGGCGAGCCTGGTCGACCGGGGGATCGGCGGTGCCGCGAAGATCCTCCCGGCCACCTTCGTGGTCATCGTCGCCACCGTGACGCTGTACGGGCTGACCGCGGCTCCGGTCGCGCGGCGCCTGGGTGTCCTGCGCTCCGCCCGGTCCCGGCCGCTGCTGGTCGGTGCCGAACCCTGGGCGGTGGACCTGGGGCTGGCGCTGCGGGCCGCGGGCCTCGAAGTCCTGATGTGGGCCGGCCCCGAACAGCAGCGTGAGCGCATCGAGCGAGCCGGGATCGAGGTGGCGCCGGGCGAGCTGCTGGCGGCCGCCGCCGGTCAGGGCGCCGAGCTGGCCGGCATCACCGCGGTGCTGCTGCTCACGGCCGAGGACGACTTCAACGCGCTGGCGGCGGAGATCCTGCGGGGCAGTGCCGAGAGCGCGGTCTACCGGACCGGGCCGCCGCCGGACAGCCACGGTGTGGTGGCTCCGTTCCTGGGCGGCGACATCCTGTTCGGCGCGGGGCTGACCCGGTCCGCGCTGAGCGACCGGTACGCGCGGGGGGCGGCCATCGTCGTCCTGCCGGTGGCCGCCGCGCTCCCGGCCGGGCACGACCTGCTGTTCGTGGTCCGCGACGACGGTCGGCTGGACCCCGTCACCGAGGGCGCCACGCCCGTGCCGCGGACGGGCGACCACCTCGTGCTGCTCGGACCGGCGGGCGACGGGCGCGCACCGTCCGCCTGACGATCACTCGGGCGTCGGCTCGCTCGGGACGCTGAACTGGTCGGGCGAGACCCGCAGGCGGAACACGTGGTAGGTCCAGCTCTGGTAGGCGAGGACGACCGGGAACAGGACGATCGCGACGATGCTCATGACCTTCAGCGTGTAGTTCCCCGACGCGCTGTTGTCCACGGTCAGGCTGTACGCCGGGTTGGTGCTGGAGACCATGACCCGGGGGTAGAGGTTCGTGAAGATCGACAGGATGGTGGTGGCCATCGTGCAGGTCGTGGCGACGAAGGCCCACCCGTCGTGCCTGCCGAGCACCAGCCAGGCGGCGGCCAGCACGGCGAGGGCCGCGAGCAGCTGGATGATGTCCGGCAGCACGCCCTTGCCCGCCGTGGTGTGCGTCCAGGGGAGGAAGGCCAGCACCGCCAGCGCCGTGAAGGGTGCGAGGCGGCGGGCCAGCAGGGACGCCCGACTCCGCACGCCGCCGGTGGTCTTGAGGGCGATGAAGGTGGCCCCGTGCAGCAGGCAGAGCAGGACCAGGGTGATCCCCGTGAAGACGGCGTACGGCGGGAACAGATCGCCGAAGGAACCGCTGAACTCGCGGTCCTGCCCGATCGGCAGGCCGTGCAGCAGGTCGCCCAGCGCGATCCCGGTGAGAAACGGAACCAGCACGCTCCCGCAGGTCAGCAGCAGGTCCCAGGTGCGCCGCCAGCGGGGGTTGTCGACCTTGCCGCGGAACTCGAAGGACACGCCGCGCACGATCAGCCCCACCAGCAGCAGGACCAGCGCGAGGTAGAGGGCGGAGAACATCGTCGCGTACCAGTCGGGGAACGCGGCGAACATGGCCGCCGCGGCGACGATGAGCCACACCTCGTTGCCGTCCCACAGCGGCCCGATCGTGTTGATCGCCGCGCGCCGGCCCGGCTCGTCGCGGGCCACCAGCATGTGCAGCATGCCGACGCCGAGGTCGAAGCCCTCCAGGACGAAGAAGCCCGCCCACAGAACCGCGACGAGGATGAACCAGAACGTGGCGAGTGGCATCGCGCAACCTCGGAGGTGACGGGGACTCAGTAGGTCAGGGCGGGGACGGACGCGTCCTCGGCCGGCGGCGGGGCCGGCTCCATGCGTGCGTAACGCGTCATCAGGATCGCCTCCACCACCGCCAGTGCGGCGTAGAGGAGGAAGAAGACCAGGATGCTGATCGCGACCGTGCTGGTGCTGATCGACGGGGAGACCCCGTTCCTGGTGAGCTGGAGGCCCTGCACGATCCACGGCTGCCGGCCGTTCTCGGTGAGCAGCCAGCCCGCGGTGTTCATCAGGAAGGGGAGCACGACCACCCAGACCGCGGCCCGCTGGAACCAGCGGGAGGTGCCGAGCGTGCCCCTGCGGACCAGCCACAGACCCCAGAGACCGACCAGGAGCACCACGACCGCGAGGTAGGCCATCACCCGCATCGACCAGTACTGGATGAAGATGTTCGGTACGTAGTCGCCCGGTCCGTACTGCTGCTGGTACTGGCTCTGGACCTGGTCGAGTCCGAGGACCTTTCCGTTCCAGTGGTTGGTGGCGAGGAGCGAGAGCAGGTGCGGCACGGCGACGATCTTCGTCGGCGTCTGGTCGTTCTTGCCGCCGCCGACCTGGATCAGCGAGAACGAGCAGGGCTGGCAGGTGGTCCACTGGGCTTCCGCACCCGCGATCTTCATCGGCTGGTACTTGCCCTCGGTCACGCCCAGCTCGCTGCCGACCAGCATCGCCAGCATGAGCGCCGGCACCAGCACGAAGAGCGCCAGCCGCGCCGACGCGCCGAACACCTCCGGGGTGCTCCCCTTGCGCAGTTGCCAGGCCGAGACGGCCAGCATGACGACCGCCCCGGTGACCAGCGAGGCCAGCAGGACGTGCAGATACCCGCGCAGGAAGACCGGGTTGGTGAACAGCGCCCAGACGTCGTTCAGTTGGGGACGCCCCGTGGCGGAGTTGATGGCGTAGCCGACCGGGCGCTGCATCCACGAGTTCGCCGCCATGATGAAAGCCGCCGACAGCGCCCCGCCCAGCGCCACCGCCCAGATCGTGGCCAGGTGCACGCGCTTGGGCAGCCGGTCCCAGCCGAACAGCCAGAGCCCGAGGAACGTCGACTCCAGGAAGAACGCGGCCAGCCCCTCCATCGCCAGCGGGGCGCCGAACACGTCCCCCACGGTGCGCGAGTAGCCCGACCAGTCCATGCCGAACTGGAACTCCTGCACCAGGCCCGTCACCACGCCGACCGCGATGTTGATCACCAGCAGGGTCCCGAAGAACCGGGTGAGCCGCAGGTGGTCCGCCCGACCGGAGCGGTGCCACGCGGTCTGCAGCAACGCGGTCAGAAACCCCAGGCCGATGGTCACCGGGACGAAGAGGAAGTGGTAGATCGACGTCATCGCGAACTGCAACCGGGCGAGGTCGAGCTGACTCATGCTGCTCCCGATCAGGATGACGTCGGGGGCCGTGCCGCCCCTCGGCCGCACTCAATCACGGGGCCTGCGGACATCGTCCGCAGGCGCTCCGCGATTGGGCCGGTCGGCCCATGCCCCAGACTCCCTGACGGACCGTCAGGGAGTCTGGGGCAGCCGCTCGTCGAAGGCCGGGCGCCGATTCACCTGCCGGTGGTGAGGACCATCCGGAAGCGGCCGCGCCGGACAGCATCTTCTCGAACGCCGCCGCCGCCTCTTCCAGCGGTGCCTCCTCGGTCCACGGGCGGATGCCGGTCTGGGCGGCGAAGCGCAGCGTCGCCTCGGTGTCCGTGGCGATGCCGGAGGCGTGGCCCTGGATCCTCCGGCTTCCCCCGATCAGCTGCAGGCCGCTGATCGGCAGCGGGTCGGTGGTGGCGCCCGCGATGATCAGCTCGCCGCGCCGGGCCAGCCCGTCGACGGTGGCGGCCATCGCGGCGCTGTTGGTGACCGTGGCGAGGACGACCTTCGCACCACCGAGCCGCTGCAGCGCCTTCGCGACATCCTCAGCGGTGCTGTCGATGTAGTGGGCGGCGCCCAGCTGGTGGGCGAGCGGCGCCTTGTCCGCGCCGCGCGCGATGGCCACCGTCACGAACCCCATCCGGGCCGCGAACTGCACACCGAGATGCCCCAGCCCGCCCAGGCCGAGGATCGCCACGACGTCCCCGGCGCGGGCCGAACTGCGGCGCAGCGCGTTGTACGTCGTGACACCGGCGCAGGCCAGCGGCGCCGCCTCGACAGCGGTCAGCCCGTCGGGGATCCGGGCCAGCGCGATGGCCGGGACCAGCACCTGGTCGGCGTACCCGCCGGGGTACGCGACCCCGGGAATCCGCACCTCGGGGCAGTTGATCCCGTCTCCCTCACGGCAGGCGTCGCAGTGCCCGCAGCTGCCGCCGTACCAGCCGACCGCGACCCGGTCGCCGACCGCCCAGCCCGTGACCCCCGCGCCGATCGACTCGATCCGCCCGGCGATCTCATGGCCGGTGGTCACCGGGAACGTGGTGCCGGGGAGGTAGCCGCCGGTGATCATCGCGTCGGAGTGGCAGATGCCGCACGCCTCGACGTCGACCCGGACCTGGCCCGGGCCCGGCGGCGGCGTGTCGACCTGGACCAGGGTAAAACCGGTGCCGGGCTCGGCTACCTGCATGGCGCGGGTGGTGGTGGAGGTCATGACGGAGGTCCTTCCGTGACGCGGGGAGCGGAGGTGGACTGGCGGTGGGGGCGGTGCTGACCGCCCCCACCACCAACTCTGGTCCGCCCGGCGTCCGCCTGCCACCGGCCGGGTGCCGCCGCCGCGCAGGAGACGCGTACCGCCAGCGTGTGCGAGTGGCCGACCGGCGATCGCGATCTACGGTGGGCGGGTGCGAGTCATTCCGTGGTGGGCTGTGCTGTCCTCCGTCTGCGCGCCCGCGGTCCTGATCGGCGGCTGGGTGTTGGCGGGCCTGCTGCGCGGACCCGGGTACGACCCGGCCGCCCAGACCATCAGCTCGCTGGAGGCGGACGGAGCCCCGTACCGCTGGCTGATCGTGGGCGGGCTCGCGGCGCTCGGGGTCTGCCACCTGGTCACGGCGCTCGGGCTGCGCCCCGCCGCGCTCCTCGGCCGCATCGCGCTGGCCGGCGGGGGAGTCTGCTCGATCCTGGTGGCGCTCTTCCCGCCACCGCTGAGCGGCGGGTCGCTGCGGCACGGGGTGGTGGTGGGGCTGGGCTTCGCGCTGCTCTCGGTCTGGCCCTGGCTGGCCGTAGGCCTCCGCTCCCAGCCGGGCGGCATCCGCCCATGGGCTCTCAGGCCCGTGCCGGCCCTGCTGGTGTCCGGGTCGATGCTGGCCGGAGCGGCCTGGTTCCTGATCGCGCTGCGCGGTCACGGCCCCGCCGGGGCGGTGGAACGGGTGTTGACCACCACTCAGTCGTGCTGGCCGTTCATCGTGGTGGTCTCCTGCGCCTACGGGGCCCCCGCCGGGGCGGTCGGGATGCGCTCAGGCGGGGGGAAGGAGTCGCTCGACCCCCGGCGACCGGGGCGGCGGTGAGCGTGGCGGTGGGCCCGGGCATCAGGCCAGGGACGCGAGCCACTCGGTCAGCAGCCGGTTGAGCTCGGCGGGGCGTTCCTGCTGGATCCAGTGGCCGCAGCCCTCGAGGAGGTGGGCGGCGCGCAGGCCTGGCAGGGTGGTGGGGAAGGCCGAGATCGCGTCGGCCAGCCAGGTGGTGGAGGCGTCCAGGCCGCCGCCGACGAAGAGAGCGGGCTGGGGGACGGGGGCGCCGGCGAAGTCGGCGAGGTCTGCCCAGTCCCGGTCCATGCTCCGGTAGCGGGCCAGGGCGCCGGTCATGCCGGTGCGCTCGAACTCCCCGGCGTAGACGTCGAGATCGTGCTCGGTGAGCCAGCTGGGCAGTCGGCCGGTGGGGAACCGGTCGCGCAGGGTCCGGCCCCGGCGGACGAAGTGCGGGGAGGGGGCGTCCGGTCCGGGCATGGTGTCGGCGGACAGGGCGGCGTAGAAGCCCGCGAGCCAACCGCGCACATCGGGTTCGATCTCGGCCTCGGCGCGGCCCGGCTGCTGGAAATAGGAGACGTAGAACTCCTCGTCGCCGCCCATCTGCGCGAAGACCTCGCTGGGCTTCGGTCCGCCCGGCGGGGCGTAGGGGACGCTGAGCAGCCCCACCGCGTGGAAGACGTCCGGCCTGAGCAGGGCGCAGTGGGCGGCGATGGTGGCGCCCCAGTCGTGGCCGATGATCACCGCGGACCGCTCACCCAGGGCGTGCACCACCGCGGCGTTGTCCTCGACCAGGTCGAGCATCCGGTAGGCGGCCGGGTCGGTCGGCTTGCTGGAGCGCCCGTAGCCGCGGACATCGATGGCGACCGCGCGGTACCCGGCGGCGGCCAGCGCAGGAAGCTGCCGCCGCCAGGAGTACCAGGACTCCGGGAACCCGTGCACGAGCAGGACCAGCGGCCCGGTGCCCTGCTCCACCAGGTGGATCCGCCCGGCGGGCGAGGCGACCAGCCGATGGGTGGCGGCGGTGGCCTGCTGCGAGCCTGTGGCCTGCTGTGACATGCGGTCCTCCTGGGTTCTCGACCTGCCGCGTGCCTGGGAGGGCACCGGCCGGGCCGCGTTCGGCGGCTCGCTGTCGATCATGCCGGGGACGGTCCGGGGCGACGGAGCTTTGTTGCCGTTTCGGCAAACCGGCCTGACCCCTACGTCGACAGCAGCAGCTCAGCGAGCTCCCGTGGACGGCTGAGCGCGACCAGGTGTCCGCCGGGCAGCTCCTCGAGGTCCAGTCCCAGCCGCTCGCGCACCACCCGGCGCTGGAACTCCAGCGGGAAGAAACGGTCCTCGCGGCCCTGGAGGAACCGGGTCGGGACCTCGGGCCACCGGGGCAGCGGCCAGGGCTCGGCGAAGAGCGCCGAGGGGGGCGGCGGGGGCGGCTGCGCCGCGAACGCCTGCTCCGTCAGCTCGCGCGGGACGTCGTGGAAGAAGTCGGCGCGCACGTCGAACGGTGCGTCAGGATCCCGGCCCGAGGCGGCGGCGTACGCGGCTCTGGCCTGCGGCTGGCCGGTGTTCTCCCACCACTGCCCGGCGCTCTCACCGCTCACCGGCACCATGGCGTTCACCAGCACCAGCTCGTCGACGGGCAGCCGCCCGCAGACCAGCGGCGCGGAGAAGCCGCCGAGCGACTGGGCGACCACGACGAGCCGCTGCTGCCCGGCGCGTTCGCCGACCGTGACCTGGACGGCCTCGCAGATCGCGTCGGCGAACTCGGCCAGGCCGGCCGAGTCCTCGTCGGGCAGGTCCATGGTGACCGTCTCGTGGCCCCTGGCGCGCAGTTCGGGCACGAGGCGGTGCCAGTACCAGGCGCGGCCGTCGGCACCCGGGACGAGGACGTGGATGGCCATGGTCAACCTCCTTCAGCGCCTGCCACCGTACTCGGCCGCACCGACATCGAGTGCCGGCCACGCCGCCGCGCCCCGCCTCGCCCCGTCTCACTCCGCCACAGCGCGCCAGACGAACCACGTCCCCGTGCCGTACCCGCTCTCCGCCGGGACCGTGGCGATCAGCTGGTACCCGCGCCCGGCCGTCAGATCCCCGTCGATCTGCCGGTCGAGGGCGGCGGTCGGTCCGTACCGGAGCACGATCAGGTCGAAGTAGCGGTCGGCGATCGCGGCCCGGTAGGCGGGCGCACCGCTGTAGTGCCGCCCCTGCTGGTCGGTGTACTCGAAGAAGTAGGTGCCCGACCACTGGTACGGCTGGACCAGGTCGCGCAGGTAGTACCGGGGCACCTCGGACTCCTCGGCCAGGTAGCGCCCGGTGGTCGGCCGGACCTGGGCGCGCAGCACCTGGACCAGTCCACTCGCGTCGGGCCACTGCCGGAACAGGTCCGCCGACTGCTGGATGCCGAGGCCCGCCACCGCCAGGCAGGCGGCCAGCGCCAGGCCCAGCCGGCGCGGGTCGCGCAGCCGGGAGCCGAGCAGCCGGGAGAGCGCGTAGCCGGCCATCGGCGCGGCGAAGAAGAGCCCGTACCCGACGTGCTTGTGCAGCGAGGTGAGGGTGTGCAGGTGGATCTGGTAGGCCGGGGCGAGCAGGGCGGTGCCGGTGAGCAGCAGGCCCAGCGCGAGCCGGCCCGGGCGGCCGCCGCCGTGCGCGCCGGTCCGGGTGCGGTGCCGGGCCAGCAGCACGGTGCCGACGATGGCCGGCAGGAACACCGCGCCGCCGTACTCGACCGAGAAGCGCACCAGCAGGCCGGTGGGATCGGTGCCGGCCTGCCGTGCGGTGGTGGTGCTCCGTACCCCGGCCACGAACGCCCGGCCGGCCAGGCCGATCAGGCCGTACCCGCAGCCCGCCGCGGCGGCGACCACGATCGCGCCGCGCAGCAGGCCGTGCCGGCGGCCGCGGTCGGGGACGGCGGCCAGCACGGCCAGCGCGATCACGGTGGGCAGGTAGAGCAGCGCGGCGTACTTGGTGAACGCGGCCAGCACCAGCGGCGGGGCGACCAGGGCGGCGCTGAGCGCGGGCAGGCTCGCCGTGCGCACCGCCGTCCAGGAGGCCAGCGCGAGCAGGAAGAGCGCCATCGCGTCGTAGGTGGCCAGGTGCCCCAGGAAGAGGGTCGGGCCGGTCACCGCGAAGACGGCGGCGGCCAGCAGCGCGGCCTGCCGGCCGAACAGCCGCCGGGTCAGCGCGTGCAGCAGGCCGGTGGTGGCCAGCATGAAGAGCAGGCTGACGGCCCGGGCCGCGGCGAGCCCGCCCAGCTGGTCGGCGAGCGCGCCCAGCACCGGATAGAGGAACGGGGCGCCGGAGAAGTAGGCCGAGTAGTTGTCGAAGGTCGGGGTGTGGTGCAGGAGTTGGGCGATCTCCCGATGGCCGGCGTAGAGGTAGAGCGACTCGTCCTGGAAGGCGCTGTTGCCCAGGCGCAGGCTGAGTGCGGCCTGCAGCATCAGCAGGCCGAAGAGCGGGATGCGGGTGCGCACGGGAGCCCAGCCGGGACCGGTCCAGGGGCGGGCGAGCGCGCTGCGGAGTCCGCCCACAGGCCCCGAACGGTGGGCCTGGGCAGGGATGGTGACGGTCACTCAGGATCCTCCGGCGATGGTGCGCAGCAGCCGGCCGGCGGCTTCGGTGGTCAGCGGGTCCGCGCTCAGCGACCAGCGCCGGGCGAGCTGTGAGGTGGGGTCGAGTTCGGGACCGGTCTCCTGGTAGACCACGCCGGCCACGTCCCGGCGGGTGGCCACGGCGGCGCCGAGCCCGTCCAGCCAGGCGGCCCGCTGCTCGGGCGGGCCCGCCACGCTGACGTCGACCAGCAGCGGCTTGCCCGGGTGCGCCGCGGCGGCGCCGGCCAGCGCGGCCGCCGGGTCGGCCCAGGCCGTCCCCGGGTACTCGAAGAGGGTCACCGCGACCGCGTCGACGGCCGGCGCCGGCGGGGTGTAGGGCTCGTCGTGGGCCGGGTCGGCCGGGCCCCAGACCCAGCCGACGTTGCGCGCCCCCGCGTCGTGGAAGATCCGCTGGATCCGGCTCCAGGCGGGCCGCACGTCCTGCGGGATGCCGCCGCGGGCGACCGCCGAGCTGGCGGCGTAGTTGCGGTCCGCCTCCGGCAGCACGGTGAGGTAGACGGGCTTGCCGTACTCGGCGATCCCCCGGGCCCAGCGCCGCAGCGCCACGTCGTCGACGCCGTTGGCCACGGCGGTCAGCGAGGAGTCGAGGTCCGGCTGCCCGTGGCGTGAGAGCACCAGCGTCAGCCAGGGCACGCCGCCGGCGGAGCTGACCGAGCCGGCCCATCCGCTGTCGAACTGCGCGTCGATCTCGTCGGTCCGCCCGCGCAGGCCCAGGCCGACTCCCAACATCCCTGACACGGTGATGGCCTGACGATCGGTCACCGAGCCGATACCGACCCGGGGATGCCCGGGAACGGCGGTCGGCGGGAGCCAGGCCGGGGCGCCGGAGCCGCCCGCCGTGGGCACCAGAGTGGCTGCCGCGACCACGGCGAGCACGCCGGCCAGCAGGCCGCCGGGCAGCAACCGCCGGGCCCGGGACGGCAGGCGAGGCGTGCGGCCGCGCGAGGACGGCCCCTCGCCGCGCACCACCCGCACCGCCGGCAGCGCGGCGGCCGGGCGGGCGGCGGCCCGCACGTCCTGGCGGACCAGCGACAGGTGCGCCACGATCAGCACGCACAGGTACGCCAGCCAGAACGCGGCCAGGTAGTAGGCCGGTTGGCGGTGCAGCGTGACGGCCAGCACCAGCGCGAGGCCGCAGGCCGCCAGCGACAGCAGGTGCCAGCGGGCGGTGCGCCAGGCCGAGCCGGCGGTGCGCCGCTTGGGCGTGATGGTGAACCGCCCGCGGTTGCCGGTCAGCGTCATCCAGGCGGCCCGGAGCAGCGCCGGGAACGAGCCGAACCCGACCACGATGCTGCGCCAACTGGTGGTCCGCCAGGCGGCGTGCGCGAACGCCACGGTGGCCAGCAGGTAGTACGGCGCGAAGTGCGCGAGGAACGCGCCGAGGGTCGCGCCGCGCACCCCGGTCGCCCCGGTGAGCAGGTAGAGCACGGGGGCGAGCAGGAAGACCAGGTCCCGCACCCCCGACAGGTAGTGGGTGACCGCCAGGCCGTACTGCAGGCGCTGCTGGGCGCGCAGGCCGCCGCGCCGGGGCAGCAGCAGGTCGCGCCAGTGGCCGCGCAGCACCGACAGCGTGCCGCGGGCCCAGCGCTCCTGCTGCTTGAGGTAGGAGTCGAGGTCCACCGGGCCCAGGCCCACGGCGAGCACCTCGGGCAGGTAGACGCTGCGCCAGCGCGGCGCCAGCCGGATCGAGGCGGCGAAGTCCTCGGTGACCGAGTCGGTCGGCAGGCCGCCGATCTCGTCCAGGGCGGCGGCCCGCAGCACCACGTTGGTGCCGCAGATGAACGCCGAGTCGTGCAGGGCCTTGCCGGGGCAGAGCAGCCGGTAGAAGAGGGACTGCTGGTCGTCGGCCCAACGGGCCACCGGATTCTCCCGGTTGCCGTAGAACTGGCCCGACTGCACCCAGCCGACCCGGGCGTCCGCCAGCGGGGCCAGCGTGCGCAGGAAGAACTCCTCGCGCGGGATCTGGTCGGCATCGAAGACCACCAGCAGCGCATCCCCGGTGGCGCCCAGCAGTTGGCGGGCGTGCTCGATGTTGCCGGCCTTGGCGCCGCCGCCCGTGGTGCGGGTCACGCAGACCACGCCGAGCCGCTCGCAGAGCGCGATGACCGCCTCGCTGCAGGCGGCGCCGGCCACGCCGCCGTCGTTGCAGACCACCACCGTGATGGTGGCGTGCGGGTGTTCGGCGAGATAGCGGTCGCGGGCGGCCAGGATGCCGGCCAGCGTCTCGCCGACGATCTCGGTGCCTTCGTCCACCGTCGGCACGAAGACGAAGATCGGCTGGCGGCAGGGGAGTTGGTCCAGCCGGGCCGGTTCGGGGCGGCGCGGCCAGATGGTGACGTGCAGGCCCACGGTGTGGACGGCGGCGTGCAGTTCGGCGAGGAACAGTGGCAGGCCGATCCACCAGCCGGACCAGGAGAGGACCGACAGCCGCCAGGAGAGGTAGTCGACAGCGCTCACGTAGACGGCCAGCGCAAGCGCTATCAGCCGCAGGTTGCGGCCGTGCCAGCCGCCGACCCAGGCCAGGCAGACGCCGAGCAACAGGGTGGCCAGCGGCAGCAGCGGCCCCGGCTGGTACCACGCGATGCCCGCACCGCCGCCGGCCAGTGCGACGCGCCCGCCCCAGAGCGCCAGCCGACCCGGCTCGCGGTAGGCGGTGGGCGGGTGGGTGGTCTCGTACGAGCCGAGTTCGCTCGCGCTGCGCGCGGGCGGTGTGTCCAGGATCGAGGTCACCGCGCGCGTCCCTCGCTCCCACGGCGGCGCCCGGGCGCCGCCGAGCGCTCCTCCTGAACGGCGCACCGGTGCGCCCTGACGGTCCGACCTGATCCGGCCTGCGCCCGCGCGGCGCGTGGCCGCCCTGCTGGTGCTGTCCGCACAGCTGCCCCCTTCGAAAGCCCCCCAGGGCCCTCGTGACGTTCCGTTGCCCCCGTGCACCATGGTGCTACCTGATGGGGCGTCATGTGCATGTAAATCTGAATGTCACATCGAATTAACGCTCAGGCCTGATAGCTCACCGTCGGGCTGCTCACCACGTGGTTGTCGCACAACCCGCCCGCGCCGCCCGTGAAGGCGACCAGCACCATGGGCGGCAACGTGACGGCGGCGTCCATGATCTGGGCGCCGTCGAGCGAGACCACCAGGTGCCCGGCGGGGGTGACCCGCACGTCCACGGTGTGGCTCGCGCCGCGCAGCGCGCCGATCGCGGTGGTGGACCGCAGCGTCGTCAGCGCCGTGGAGGCCGCAGCGGTGCTGCCGATCGAGGCGAAGTTGTAGGAGTCCACGCCGCCGCCGGGATAGGTCTGGAAGCCGACGTAGGTCGCGGGCAGCCCGCCGACGCCCAGCGAACCGCCCGTCGCCCCGAGCGAGTTGGCACCGGCCCCGGCCGGGTCGAGCAGCGCCAGGGTCAGCCCGTCCGCGCCGGTGCTGCCGGCGCCGCCGAGCTGCTCGGTGAAGGTGGCGTGCAGCCCGGCCGAGGGCACCGGAGTGCTGTCGACCACCGAGCCGGCCGCGAACTTCTGCCCGTCCGCGGTGAGCGTGGCCACCGTGCCGGCCGTGGTCGCCGTGCCGTTGGCCTGCCAGCTCGGGTCGGTGAAGGCCGGCAGGGTGTGGGTGAGCGGCTGGCCGGCGGTGATCGAGACGGCTCTGACGAGGTGGTTGTCGTCGCTGCCGCCGTTGGCCGCGGTGAAGCCGACCAGCACGTTGGGCGGCAACTGGACGGCGGTGTCCAGCACTTGGGCGCCGTCCAGCTGGACCACCAGGTGGCCGGCCTGCGTGTAGTCGACCGTGACCGCGTGCGGGGTGGCGCGCAGCGAGGGCACGGCGGTGTCGGTCGCCGTGTAGCCCAGGTCGCCGGTGGCGCCGGCCGTCGAGCCCGCGATCCCGACGAAGTTGCCCGAGTTCGCCTGGCCGCTCCAGGAGGTGACCAGGTCGACCGAGACGCCGGGCAGCCCGGCGAAGCCGAGCCCGCCGCCCGCGCTGCCCAGCGCGCTCGCCGAGCCGGCCACCGGGTCGAGCAGCGCGAAGGTCAGCCCGTCCGCGCCGCTGCCACCGTCGAGTTCGGCGGTGAAGCCGGCGTGCAGCCCGGCGGAGGGCACGGCGACGGGGTAGAACGAGGAGCCGGCGCCGTAGCCGCCGCCCGCCCTGGTGAGCAGCAGATCGGTGCCGCTCAGCGCGGCCGAGCCGTTGCGCACCCAGGCGGCGTCGGTGGTCGCCGGCAGCACCTGGCCGGCCGGCGCCACCGCGCCGCCGGTGCCGGTCAGCGGCACGGTGGTGGTCCCGCCGCTGGTGGTCACGGCGAGCGAGCCGGTCTGCGTGCCGGGCGCCGCCGGAGCGAAGCCGACCGGGATCTGGATGCTGGCGCCGGCCGGCACGCTGGTCCCGGTGGCCGGCAGGGTGGCGCTGAACGGCACGCCGGGCGCGGTGACGGCCGTGACGGCGGCCGGCGCGCTGCCGCTGTTGGTGAGCTGGAGCGTCAGGTCGGCGGTGTTCCCGGTGGGCACGGTCCCGAAGTCCAGCGACCCGGCCGCCGCCTTGAGCGCGGGGCCGGCCGGTGCGGTGCCGGTGCTGATGGTGACGTTGCTGATCGCGTGCGCGTCCGCGCTCGCACCGGTGCCGCTGGTGAAGCCGGCGTACGCGGTGGCGGGCAGCGCCGGGGTGCTGTCCAGGTAGGCGGTGCCGTCCACGCTGACCGTCAGATGCCCGCCGGTGACCGCGACGGCCACCTGGTGGGTGCCGGTGCGCAGCGAGGCGGGCAGCGGGGCGGTGGCGAGGTAGTGGAGGTTGTCGGCGCCGCTGTTGGGGCCGACGGCGATCCCGACGAAGTTGCCCGAGCCGGCCTGCCCGTTCCAGGAGGTGACCAGGTCGACCGAGACGCCGGGCAACCCGGAGAAGCCCAGGCCGCCGCCGGTCACGCCGAGTCCGGCCGAGCTCGCCTTGCTCGCGTCGAGCAGGCTGAAGGTCAGGCCGTCACCGCCGGTGCCGGGGCCGAGCTGCGCGGTGAAGCCCGCCTTGAGGCCGTCGGTGGGCAGCGGGTCGACGAAGAACGCGGAGCCCGCCGACTGGTTGGTCGGCCCGTTCAGCTGGATGGCGCCGCCGCCGGGCAGCGTGGCGGTGCCGTTGGCGCTCCACCGGCCGGCGGCCGGCGCCGGGAGCGTGCCGGTGCCGGTGCCGGTCAGCTGCTCCAGCATGGCGCCCTGCCCGGCGTCCCCGGTCACCTCGTAGGCCGCGTTCTGGACGCCCGGCACGTTCGGGGTGAAGGTCACCGACTGGTGGACCACCTGGTCGGGACCGATCACCAGGCCCTCGGCGAGCGGGGTGGCGCTGGTGAAGTCGGAGTTCGGCGCCTTCGCCTTGGTGACGGTCACCGGCACGTTCCCGGTGTTGGTGATGTCGAAGCTCGCGGTCGCGGAGCCGCCCACCGCGACGTTGCCGAAGGAGAGCGAGGGCGGGCTGAAGGTCAGGTGCCCCTGCCCGGCGGTGGCGGTGCCGCTGATCGGGACGGTCAGGGTGCCCGAGGTGCTGGTGACCGTCAGCGCGCCCGTGTCGGTGCCGGCGGCGGTGGGTGCGTACGTCACCGAGGCGACGAACGAACTGCCGGGCGCCACCGCCGTCCCGGCCGCGGGCACGCCGGTGACGGTGAACGGCGCGGCCGGCAGCGTGGCGGCGCCGATCGTCTCGGCGGCCGTGCCGGTGTTGGTCACCTGGACGTTGACGGTGGCGTTGGTCCCGCTGGGCTGGTCGGTGAAGGCCGCCGCGCCGGGGAAGGCGGCCAGCCCCGGCTTGGTGCCGACGCCGTGCAGGCTGAGCAGGAAGCTGCCGGCGGTGGTGGTGACGGTCAGCTGGCCGCTCAGCGCGCCGGCGGCGGTGGGCGCGAAGGAGACCGGCAGCGCGAGCTGCTGACCTGCCGTCAGGGCGAGCGGCAGCGTGGTCGGCGCGGTGACGCCGAACGGCGACCCGGCGGTGATCCCGGTCACCGTCACGGCGCTGCTCGCCGTCAGGGTGGCGGTGCCGCTCGCGGTGCCGCCCACGGCGGTGTTGCCGAAGTCGACCGGCTGCCCGTTGAGCGAGGTCTGCGCCGGACGGCCGAAGGCGAGCAGCCGGCCGTCCCGGGTGCCGACGTAGATCCGGTTGCCGTCGGTGGCCGGGGTGGTGAACTTGACCGCCGTGCCGATCGGCGCCGACCAGACCAGCTGCAGGGTGCCGTTGGCGTCCGGGACCGGGTTGTAGGCGCGCAGCGTCGCGTTGTCGCCGCTGGGCCCGCTCGACCAGACCGCCCAGACGAGCGCGCTGCCCGAGGTGGTGCCGTCCGAAGTCACCACCGGCGAGCCGCTGGTGTACGGGAAGGTGTCCTTGCTGGTCCCGGTGAGCGACAGCGCGGGCGTGCCGGCGCCGGTCACCCCGGCCTTGAGCGCGCGCAGCGGCCCGCCGTTGCCGACCAGGTACACGTAGCCGCCGTCGCCGCCCCAGACCGCCGGGTGCCCCCACTGCCCCTGGTACGGGCCGGTGACACCGACCACCGCGTCGGTGCCGCCCGGGCCCTGCGAGCGGCCCCCGAGGTTGTCGCGGTCGAGCAGGAAGACCCGCCCGTCCTTGCCCTGCTGGACCAGCAGGTGCGGGTGCGCGGGCGTGCCGAAGCTGTCCGGCAGTGCCATCGGCCCGCCGGACGCCATGTCGGTGTCGTTCTGGTCGAGGGTCGGCGCGTTCGCCGGGCTGAAGAAGTCGGCGGTGGACAGGCTCTGGTCGCTGTTCACCTGGAGCCGGACCACCGACTCGGAGAGCGTGCCCGGCGGGGTGCCGCCGGGCGGGGTCAGGCCGGGCCCCGGCGGCGGGTTGATGCCGTTCCCGGTGGCCAGGAAGATCCGCCCCGGCCCGTCCGAGACCAGCCCGCCGCCGGACAGCCAGATGCCGCCGCCGTCGTTGCTCGAGCCGACCTCGCTGGCCCACATCGAGGAGACCGCCGCCTTGCCGGTGCTCACCCCCACCACGTAGCCCCGGTACGGGCCGAAGTCGCAGTGCGAGCCGAACGCCGCGTACACCACGCCACCGAGCAGCAGCAGGCCCGGACGCTGCATCTGGCGGTACGGGTCGAACGCCCCGCTCGGGTCGTTGCTCGGCGCACCGGCGATGGTGACCGGCCAGCCGGGCCGTTCGGCTCCCGTGGTCGGGTCGAGCGCGTGCAGGTACCAGTGCGGGTGCTGCACGTCCGGGCCGTCGTTCACCTTGGTGGTGAGGTAGACGGCGTTGGTCGCCGGGTCGTAGACCGGCGTCGAGGTGGAGCCGACGTTCGGCGCCAGGTCACCGCAGTTGATCGCCGAGGAGGGCCAGGTCGGGCCGAGATCGCGGCTCCACTTGACGGTGCCGTTCACCGGGTCGAGCCCGTACACCTTGTCCGTCTCGGTGTTCGCGATGACCGTCCCGTGGACGGAGAGCGGTTGGGCGTAGACCTGCCCGTCCAGCTGGGTGGCGAAGAGCTGCCCGAAGTCCGAGGACTGCACCGAACTCGGACCCAGCCCGGGCTCGTTGGGATCCCAGCCGGTGCGCAGCGAGTCCGTCGACGCCGTCGTGACATCGGCGCCGGCGCGGCCACCCGTCAACCCGAGCAACGCCACCGCCAGCGCGACGACCAGCAGCACCGCCAGTCGACGCGACGCCAGGCCCCTTCGGGCACGCAGAACGGTCCCCACCAGCCCCCACCCCCTGCAACACACCATGAACACAGGTGAGGTGGCGGGTTACCACCTCACGAACGGTCAGATTATCGGTCTGGTCGGGTAGTCATGGCGGTTATGCGGATTCTGTCCGCACGCGATCGTCACAACCGGTTCGCCCAGGAAAGCCGCGTTCATGAAGTGACGTGGTGGAACGCCTCTCCGACATCTTGACGCTTTGACAAGTACAGGAGTTGAATGAACGTCAGCTCAGCACGCGATGGGATGATTCCAGTAGCTCCGCACCGCGGGACCGGCTCCCACCTCGTCCGCCGGGCCCGCGCCCCCCTTCTGTCGGGAGCCGCAGATGACCCGTGACCTTCCGCGCCGGCACTCCGCCCGGCGCGTTCACTTCTTCACCCGACTCGCCCGACCCGGCCGATCGGCCCGATCCGGTCGCCGGTTCGCGCTGCCGGCGATCCTGGCCCTGCTCCTCGCGCTGATGACCCACGCGCCGGCCGCCACCGCCACGACCGTCCCCGGGCCGCCCGCGGGATGGACGACGGTGTTCAGCGACGACTTCTCGGGCTCGGCCGGATCGCCACCGTCCGGGGCCAACTGGATCTACGACACCGGCCCGGGCTCGAACTTCGGCACCGGTGAGATCGAGACCATGACCAACTCGACCGCCAACGTCTCGCTCGACGGCAACGGCCACCTGAACATCACCGCCCTGAACAACGGCGGCAACTGGACCTCGGGCCGGATCCAGACGCCGAGCGCGAACGTCGGCGCGCCGGCCGGCGGCAAGCTGGAGGTCACGGCGTCGATCATGCAGCCCAACCCGGGCAGCGGGCTGGGCTACTGGCCGGCGTTCTGGATGCTGGGCCCGGGCCAGTGGCCCGAGAACGGTGAGGTCGACATCATGGAGGACGTCAACGCCCTCTCCGACGTCGCCGGCACCATCCACTGCGGTACGTATCCGGGCGGCCCCTGCAACGAGGGCAACGGCATCGGCAGCGGCCTGAAGGCCTGCCCGGGCTGCCAGAGCGGCTACCACACCTACACGGTGATCCTGGACCGCACCAACACCGCCGCCGAGTCGATCACCTGGTACCTCGACGGCAACCAGTACTTCAGCGTGACGGAGGGTCAGGTCGGTACGGCCACCTGGCAGCAGGCCTTCGACCACAACCTCTCGATCATCTTCGACCTGGCCATCGGGGGCGGCTTCCCCAACGGCGTCTGCGGCTGCACCACGCCCAACGGCTCGACCAGTTCGGGCGCGACGATGAGCGTCGGGTACGTCGCGGCCTACACCACCACCGGTGGCGGCAGCGGTGGTGGCGGTTCGGCGATCACCGGCTACGGCGGCCTGTGCCTGGACGACCGCTCGGCCTCCACCGCCAACTACAACCCGGTGCAGGTCTACACCTGCAACAGCAGCGCCGCCCAGCAGTGGACGGTGGTCCAGGCCGGCAGCACCCTGCACGTGCTGGGCAAGTGCCTGGACGTGAACGGGGGCGGTACCGCGAACGGTACCGCGGTGGACCTCTACGACTGCAACAACACCGGCTCGCAGGTCTGGATACCGCAGTCCAACGGGTCGTTGTACAACCCGCAGTCCAACAGGTGCCTGGACGACACCGGATGGTCCACCACGCCGGGCACCCAGGTACAGATCTGGGACTGCACGGGCGGCGCCAACCAGGTGTGGCACCTGCCCTCCTGAGGCGCTGGGCGGGCCGCCGGGGGGAGCCCCCTGGCGGCCCGCCCGTCGAACCACCGCTACCGGCTGGGGAAGCCGGCGGTACGCCGGCCGACTCGGATTGACAGCAACATTGACGGAGAGTCACCAAGCTTGTTGGATCGTGCGGGGCGAGGTCCCCGGGCGGCCGCCGGTGATTCTGATGTGCTGACGATCTGAGGAGATGTTCATGGCAGGGTCTGTTCGCCGGGAGCGCGTGACCTTCCCGAGCGCGGGTGCGGAGTTGGTGGGCGACCTCTACCACCCCGTACCGGCCGGCGGGGTCGAGGTGCGGGGCCCGGGCGTGGTGGTGGCGGGTTCGTGGACCACCGTGAAGGAGCAGACGGCCGGCTTATACGCGCGGTGTCTGGCGGAGCGGGGGGTGCGCGCCTTGGCGTTCGATTTCACGGGTTTCGGGGGCTCCGGCTCCGGCGGAGGGCCCCGGGATGCGGAGCTCCCGGCGCGCAAGGTGGCGGATCTGGCGGCGGCGGTGCGCTTCCTGTGCGGCCACCGCCTGGTGGACCCGGGGCAGGTGGCGTTGCTGGGAGTGGGTGCGGGCGGCGGCTACGCGGCGGTGGCGGCGGCGAGCGATCCGCTGGTCGGCGCGCTGGCCCTGGTGGTGCCCTGGTGGCACGACGCGGGGCCGGCGGAGGCGGTCCAAGGCAGCCCCGACGTGGTCCGCGAGCGGCTGGCGGCGGCGGCCGCGGCTCGGGACGAGTACGTGACGACCGGTCAGGTGCGCTACGTCCCGGCGGTCAGCGAGACGGATCCCGCCGCGGCGATGTACGGGCCGTTCGACTACTACCTGGATCCCGCTCGTGGCGCGGTGCCCGAGTGGTCGAACCGCTTCGCGGTGCTGGCCTGGGCGGACTTGCTGGCCTTCGACCCGATCGCGCACGCGGGGCGGATCGGCGCGCCCACCCTGGTGGTGCAGGGCGAGGACGTGCCGCTGCCCGAGGGCGTGCGGCGGTTCCACGGCGAGCTGCGGTCGGGCGGCGAGCTGCTGTGGCTGAAGGGCACCCGGTTCGACTTCTACGACGGCCGGGCTCAGGTGGAGGCCGCGGTCACGGCCGGCGTCGAGCACTTCCGGCGGGCCTTCGCCACCGGCTGAGCTGCGTCCTGGCGACTGCCTCTGTGACTTGATCCATGACTTGGAGTCATCTGCGCCATGTGCCGCTCGGGCCGTTGTGCTCGTTCAGGGGCGCCTCGACGGTCGGGATCTCTCGGCCGTCCCCGGCCTCGGCGAAATCCGGCGCGGCGTACGAAGTACCCTTGCCGCGTGACGATGCACAGGACCATCGGCGTGAGCGTCGAAGCGATGATCGAGGATCTCAGGACACTCGTCGAGATCGAGTCTCCGTCCCGCGATCTCGACGCCTTGACGGTATCGGCGAAGGCTGTCGCCGCCGTCATCGAGCGCCGCCTGGGCGGGCAGGCCGTCCTCGTCGAGAGCGAGGCCGGCCCGCACGTCCACTGGTCGGCCGGCGGCGCCCCCAGAGTGCTGATCCTCGGTCACCACGACACGGTGTTCCCGCTCGGTACCGTTCGACGCCGCCCGTTCAAGGTCGAGGACGGGCACGCCACCGGCCCCGGGGTCTTCGACATGCTCGGCGGCTTGGTGCAGGCCGTCCACGGCCTGGCGACGCTCGACGACCGGTCGGGCGTCGAGATCCTGGTGACCGCCGACGAAGAGGTCGGCTCCCGCTCCTCTCGCGCTCTGATCGAAGAACGGGCGCTTGCCTGCGGCGCCGTCCTCGTGTTCGAGGGCGCGGCGGACGGCGGAGCCCTGAAGACCGGCCGTAAAGGCTGCGGCACGTTCCAAGTCTCCATCACCGGAAGGGCGTCGCACGCCGGTCTCGAGCCCGCGGCCGGCGTCAACGCCCTGATCGAAGCGGCTCACCAGATACTGGAGATCGCAGCGCTCGGCCGCCCCGAGATCGGCACCACCGTCACCCCGACCGTCGCCTCCGCGGGAACCCTGGACAACGTCGTGCCCGCAGCCGCGACCATCCTCGTCGACGTCCGGGTCGAGTCGGCCGACGAGAAGGAACGCATCGAATCCGCGTTCGCGGCGCTGGCCCCGCACCTCGACGAGGCGGAGATCGCGGTCCAGGGAGCTGTCGGCCGACCCCCGATGCCCGAGTCGGCATCGGCTGAACTCTTCGCGCTCGCGAAGCGGTTGCTGCCGGGCCTCGAAGGCAAGGCAGTCGGCGGCGGCAGCGACGGCAACTTCACGGCCGCCCTGGGGGTGCCGACACTCGACGGCCTGGGCGCGGTCGGCGGTGGTGCGCACGCCGACCACGAGTACCTGGTGATCGAGGCGATGGCGGAGCGGGCGAACCTGGTCGCGGGACTGGTGAACGCGATTCGGAACCCGTAGGGGGACGCGGGCGTCCGCGACCGGTGCGCGCGCTCAGGCGGTGCCGAGCGGGTTGAGGAGGGTGAAGTGCCAGCCGCCGTCGGCGCCTTGGCGGGCGATGTTGGCGGTGGTGCCGGTCGGGGCGATCCGTTCGCCGTCGGGGCCGTCGATCTCCATGGTCCAGTCGGTGACCAGGAGGGCGGTTTCCGCGCCGACGAGCGTGTGCCGCGAAACGTTCGTCAGCTTGCCGTGGGCAGCAACGGTTCCGCCGATCTCCGCACGCAGCGCCTCGGCGCCGGTGAGGTGCTCGCCGGTCACCGTGCGCATGCCGGCGCCTGGGGCGAACAGGGCCAGCACGCCGTCGACGTCGCCGGCGTTCAGGGCGTCCTGGAACAGGATCGGCAGCTTCGCGGGGTCGGTGATGACAGGGGACATGGTGAAGGGTCCTTACTTCACGAAGGGGTGGTGGTGACGGCTCGTCGGCGCGGTGCCCGGTGTGGCCGCTCGCCGTTCGGCCGTGATTCCACGATGCCCCCGCGGCCGCCGTCCGGACGAGGTAGAGTCGGGACTCGAGATGGTCGAAAGTGGACAGCACGATGTCATCGACATCGCCTACGACAATCCCGACCGGTTGCACACCGGCGTCGAGGTGCTGACCTTCGATGCGCTGAAGCTGCGCCTGAAGGGCTCGGTGGCCCGCCGGCCGAGCCGGCTCGACTTCCACCAGCTCATGCTGGTGCGCGGCGGCGAGGGCACCGCGATGGTCGATTTCGTCACGTACCCGTGCGCCCGCGGCACGCTGCTGCACCTGCGGCCCGGTCAGGTGCAGCGCCTGCCGTACGGCACGGACGGCCGCCCCGCGGACCTCGATGCCGTCCTGCTGCTGTTCACCGCCGACTTCCCGCCGCCGCTGCCCGCCACAAGCGAGGTGCTCGACGGATTCGGCCCGGTCGCCTGGCCTCTCCCGCCGGACGAGTTCGCCACGTTCGATCGCGCCGTGACGGAGCTGGAAGCGGAATACCGGACGGTTCACACGACACCGCCCGCCGACACCGACGTCGAGCTCACCGCAGCGCTGCTGCGCCAGCTCCTCGGCGCCCTGCTCATCCGCCTGGCGCGCCTCGCGGACCCGGCCGGACGCCCCGGCCCCGCCGCGCCCGGCGCCGAGGTGTACCTCGCCTTCCGGCGTGAGCTGGAAGGTTCCTTCGCCACCACCCGTTCCGTCGAGGAGTACGCCGCGCGGCTCGGCTACTCCCCGCGAACCCTGACCCGCGCGTGCCTGGCCGCCACCGGCCGCAGCGCCAAGCAACTCGCCGACGCCCGCGTCGCCCTGCAGGCGCAGCGGCTGCTCGCCCACACCGACCTGCCCGTGGCCGCGATCGGCCGCGCGCTCGGCTTCACCGAGGCCACCAACTTCGGCAAGTTCTTCGCCCGCGAGACCGGCCGCGCCCCGGGCGAGTTCCGCCGCGCTCAACGGTGAGAGGGCCAGAGCCTCTCTTACGGATCTTGCCGGGCGCGCGACGCCGGCTATTCGCCCCGGGGGAAGTCGGCGGCGCGGCTGACGTCGGCCCACCGTTCGGCTTCGGCGGCGCGGCTCGCGGAGGAGGCGGCGGCCATCTCGACGGCTCCGGCACCGAGCAGCAGGCGCAGCGGCGGTTCTTCGAGGTCGGTGATGTCGGTGATGATCTTGGCGGCGCGGGCGGGGTCGCCCGGCCAGGTGGCGGCGGTCTCCTCGCGGTAGCGGTTCATCGCGCCGACGGTCTGGTCGTAGTGCGGGCTTACGGGCAGTGCGGTCATGGACGCGCCGCCCCAGTCGGTGCGGAAGCCGCCGGGCTCGATGATGGTGACCTTGATGCCCAGCGGCTTGACCTCGGCGTTGAGGACCTCCGAGAAGCCTTCGACGGCGAACTTCGCGGTCTGGTAGGCGCCCAGGCCCGGCGATCCGCCCACCCGCCCGCCGATGGAGGAGAACTGGAGGAAGTGGCCGGAGCCCTGCTCGCGCAGCACGGGAAGGGCGGCCTTGGTGACGTTGACGACGCCGAACAGGTTCGTCTCGATCTGGGCCCGGAAGTCCTCCTCCGGGATGTCCTCGATCGGGGCGGTGTTGGCGTAGCCGGCGTTGTTGACGACGACGTCGAGCCGGCCGAACGCGTCCACGGCCGCCTGGACGGCGGCCCGTGCGGCAGCCGGGTCGGTGACGTCGAGGGCGATGGTGCGGACCCGGTCGCCGTGGCGGTCGGCGAGGTCCTTGAGCTGTTCGGGGCGGCGGGCGGTGGCCACGACGTGGTCGCCGTTGGCGAGGACGTGGTGGGCGAGCGCCCGGCCGAAGCCGCGGGAGCTGCCGGTGATGAGCCAGGTCTTGGTCATGAGGTGTCTCCACTTCCTGATAACTAAACGTTCATTTACAAAGTGCACCTGCCCGCGATCGCTGTCAAATAAACAGTTGTTTACCTATGCTGGGACCATGCCCCAGCACCAGCCCGCCACCCGGATCCGAGATGCCGAGGCCACCAAGGCCCGCCTGCTGCAGGCCGCGACGGAGGAGTTCGCGGCCCGCGGCATCGCCGGTGCCCGGGTGGACCGGATAGGCGCCGCAGCGAAGGCGAACAAGGCCCTGATCTACACGCACTTCGGCAACAAGGAGCAGCTGTTCGACGCCGTCATGGACGCACACGTCACCCGCGTCCTCGACGAGGTACCGTTCACGCCCGAGGACCTGCCGGGCTACGCGGGACGCCTGTTCGACTTCCTGCTCGCCAACCCCCACCAACTGCGGCTGGCCACCTGGAACCGCCTCGAACGCGCGGGCACCGGTCACGAGCCGCCGGAGCTGAGCGCCTCCATGCGACGCAAGGCGGACGCGATCACCCGGGCGCAGGCCGACGGCCTGCTGACCCCGGCCTTCACACCCGAGGACCTGCTCGTCTTCACCCTCGCCCTCACCAATGCCTGGATGCCCACCAGCCCCGTGGCCGGCAGCGAGCACGGAGTCGAGCAGGCCCACCGCCACCGCACCGCGGTGGTCGAAGCGGTCCGGCGCCTCACCGCCGACGGCCCTGCGACAGCAAACCCCTGAGGCACGGGCGCCCGCCGCGGCTGCCGCGCGTGCGGCCGGCTCTGCCAGGATGGGCGTCCCGGACAGGATGGGCGTCCCGTACCTCGGGCGACGCGAAAGGCCAAGGCGTGGTGGAGCTCGACCCGAAGAGACTGCTGATCCTGCGCCAGATCGCCGAGGCCGGCAGCGTCGCGGCCGCCTCGCGCGCGCTCGGCCACACCCCCTCCGCGGTCTCCCAGCAACTGAGCCGGCTGGAACGGGAGGTCGGCGTCCCGCTGGTGGACCGCGCCGGCGGACGGGCCGAACTGACCGCCACCGGACGCCTGCTGGCCGGCTACGGCGAGCGGATCGGCCAGGCGCTCCAGGACGCCGCCCGCGACCTGCGCGCACTCGGCGGCATCGCCACCGGCCCGGTCGCCATCGGCGTGCCGCCGCCCGCCATCACCTTCTTCGCCACCAGCGTCGTCCACCTGCTGGCCGGCTCCCACCCGGACCTGACCCCGCGCCTGGTGGAGAGTGGCCGGGAGGAGGGGCTGCGCGCGTTGCGCCTGGGCGAGCTGGACGTGCTGGTCATCGAGGACGACAAGCAGGAGCCCACCCCGCTGCCGGCCGGCGTCGAAGCGAGCGTCATGTTCGAGGACGCCTACCGCCTGGTCGTCCCGGCCGACTGGCCCACACCCACCGACGCCGGCCAGTTGTCCGCCCGCCCCTGGATCAGCGCCCCGGCCGGCTCACCTCGGCAGCTGGCCTTCCAACGCCTGGCCGCCCAGCACGACATCGTGCCCTCGTTGGAGCACCAGGCCCGCTACCGCTTCGCCGTCTACACCATGCTCGCCGCCCGCCTGGGCGCAGCGATCCTGCCCGCGAACGCCGCCGCCCTGATCGCCCCGGGCGCCGGCACCGTCACCACGCTGCCGGTGCCCGGCGCCTACCTGGTGCGCCTGCTGCGCCGCACCGGCCCGTGGGGGCCGGCGCCGGCGGTGCGGGCGGCGGCCGAGGCGCTGCAGAACGCGCTGTTGATGGCGGGCGAGCGGCTGGCGGCCCAGGGCCTGACCGACGGCGAGCCGCGCGTGAACGCCCACCTGGTCGACCCCAGCGAGCAGACCTCGCCCGAGCAGCCGGGCCCGCCCGCCACGATGCCGTAAGTGTTGCTGAACGCCGGGGGTGAGCGCCGCTGTCTGGTGTCCCGCGCGGCCGCCTGCCAGCGTGACCGGGTGACCACCATCGAGGACCAGCGACCCCCCACTCCCGAGGACCAGCGACCCCGCGCCGCGCCGACCGGGACGGCGCCCCGGGCCCGGCGCTGGCGCGAGCGGGCGGGCCGCGCCATGCGCACGTTCCAGCGTCTCGCCTGCGCCGCCGTCCTGGTCGGCGCGGCCGTGACGGCCTTCGCGCCGTGGGGATCGGACCCCTGGTTCGCCGGCTGGGTCGGCGCGAGCATCGCCGCGGGGCTCGCGGCGCTGGCCGCCCCGGTGCGCGTGGTCCTGAGCCAGGGCCGGCAACTCGGCGCTGCGGCCGGCGCCCTGTTCAACACCGCCCTGTCGACAGTGCTGCTCTGCCTCTTCGCGGGCCTCTTCGCGTTCGCTCTCAGTGGCTTGTTCCACGAGCAGGACCGCGACCGGCACGCCACGTTGCGGGTGCCGGCCACCGTCACCGACTGCCAGTCCGACAGTGACTCCAGCACCGCGTGCACTTACCACTGGCTGGTGGACGGGCGCGCGTACAGCACCCGGGACGGTGCGGCCGACCAGTGGCCCGACGGGCATCAGGTGAGCGTGCGGATCGATCCCGCGCACCCGGCGCGGGCGGGCGTACTCGGCGGCGACTACTGGGGGTTGTGGATCGGGATCGTCCTGGGCGCGCTAGGCACCCCGATCGCACTGGGTGTCTGGTGGGTCACGGCACAGTACCTGTGCGACTGACGCCGTGCCGCGAGCCCGCCCCGGCGCCCTACGTCAGTCGATGCCGAGTTCGCCCATCCTGCTCCAGCCGTCGGCGCCCTCGATCGTGGTGCTGACGATCTGCGGCGCCCGCTGGACCAGCGGACGGAGGGTCTCCATCGCGGCGCGGAAGTGATCCGAGTTCACATGGGCCTCGCCGGCGCCGTCCTGGAACGCCTCGAGGAGCACGAAGGTGTCGGGCTCCTCCACGCTGCGCGACCACTCGAACCACAGGTTGCCGGGCTCGGCGCGGGTCGCCAGGGTGAACGCCTCGACGTGGGACAGCCAGGAGTCGGTGTACTCGGGCCGGACCGGGAACTTGACGGCAATGAAGATCATTCAGTGAGTCTAGGGCCTCTCTTACGGATCTTGCCGGGCGCACGACGCCGGGCATCCCGGCTGGACGCACCGGCGAATCATCCAAGTACGACCCAGTACGAGGACGCTTCGCCGGCACGCCCAGCCGGGCGCCCACCGCCGCGCGCTGATCCGACAAGATCCGTAAGAGAGGCCCTGGCCGCCGCCCCGGTGCGGCCCGGGACCTGCCGGAACGAGGTCAGCGTCCTGTCGGTACCTCAGGGCACTGCGCCTGCCCGGTCTGCAGCGGTGGATGGGCGTCGGGGGTGGTGAACGTGTAGCCGGCGTCGAGCAGTTGCGGCAGGTAGTCGCTCAGGGCGGTCACCGTCTGGGAGCGGTCGCCGCCGGTGCCGGCGGGCGGATCGTCGTCGCCGCCCTCGGTGCCGTCGTGCTCCAGCACGATGGCCCCGGTGGCGGCCCCGGCGAGGACCCGGCTGGTGATGGCGTCGGACCCGGGGTTGGCCCAGTCCGTCGGGTCCACCGACCAGGAGATCGGGCGCAGGCCGAGGTCGGCGCAGACAGCCAGCGAGGCATCGGCGAACTCGCCGTAGGGGGCGCGGAACAGCACCGGCGTCCGCCCGCTGACCTGGGTGACGGCGTCCTGGGTCCGCTGGATCTGGTCGCGGACATCGTCGTCGGAGAGGTCGCCGAGATGGGGGTGGGACCAGGTGTGGTTTCCGATGGTGTGCCCCTCCGCGACGATCCGGCGCACGACGTCCGGGTACAACTGGATGTTGTCGCCGCACACGAAGAAGGTCGCATGGACACTGTGGTCACGCAGGATGTCCAGCACCTGCGGCGTGTACTGCGGGCTGGGGCCGTCGTCGAAGGTGAGGGCCATCACCATGGGACCGGCGTTGACCTGGGTCTCGGGCGTCGGGACCGACCGGGTGCGCGCGGCGGCCCGCCCCGAGGAAGCACCGAGGCCGAGCAGTGCGGTGGCGCCCGCGGCGAGGAAGCGGCGGCGGGGCAGCGAACGGTGGCTCTGTGGCATCGGACCAGTCTGTGCGGCGGCGGCCCGACCAGGGGTGAGCCGCGCCGGACGCTGCTCCTTGCGGGTCGCCGAGGCGGGTCGGCGAGGCGATGGGGCGGCGCGTCGGCGCGACGCCGGCCCCCTACTGGCGGACCCTCTTGCACCGCGCCGCGGCACCTGGGCCGCGTCCGGTGCACCCGGCTGAACGCGCACTACCGGCCCGCCCACACCTGGGCCCGGCTGGTCCTCGGCGGTGGCGGCGTCGAGGACCAGCTGCTCGACCGGGGGCCCGCGCGGTCGGCTCGGGCAGTTGCTCGGGCAGGTCGAGGTGCTCGGTCCGGACACGCCGCTGGCGCCCCATCAGGCGGTCCAACCACTGCATGAGTTGGTCACCCGGTTCGCGGAGACTGGTGGTAGCGCCGGGACGGGTGGGGGACGCCCCGGAGTTCGGGAGTTTTGGACTCGGAGCTGTCATAGTGTGCCGGTGGCCGATGCAGCTGACATTCCCGGTAGATCCGATCAATCCCCGCCGCACCACGGCACGTTGTCCCTCGTCCAGGGCACCGCGATGTACGTCGGCGCGGTGCTGGGCACCGGCGTGATCGCCCTGCCCGCGATGGCGGCGAAGGTGGCGGGGCCGGCCTCGCTGCTCGCCTGGGCCGCGCTGGTGGTGCTCTCCGCCCCGCTGGCCGCGGCGTTCGCGGCGCTCGGCTCGCGGTATCCGGACGCGGGCGGGGTCTCGTACTACGCCCGGCTGGCCTTCGGTCCCCGGGCCGCCGCCGTCGCGGGCTGGTGCTTCTACTTCGCGGTGCCGCCGGGCTCGGCGGCCGCGGGGCTGTTCGGCGGGGCGTACGTCTCGTCGGCGCTCGGCGGTGGGAAGGCCACGGTCGTGGTGACGGCGGCCGGTCTGATGGCGGTGGTGGGCCTGGCCAACTGGGTCGGACTGAAGGTCTCCGGACGGCTCCAACTCGGCCTCGCGGCCCTACTGGTGACGCTGCTGCTGGCGGCGATCGCGGCCTCCCTGCCGCAGGCGCGGCTGGCCCACCTGCACCCGTTCGCGCCACACGGCTGGTCGGCGATCGGACCGGCTGCCGCGCTGCTGGTGTGGAGCTTCGCGGGGTGGGAGGCGATCACCTACCTGGCCGGTGAGTTCCGCTCCCCGGCCCGGGATCTGCCCAGGGCGACCGGGCTGGCCGTGGCGATCGTCGGTGCGCTCTACCTCGCCCTGGCCTTCGCGGTGATCGTGGTGCTCGGGCCCGGCGCGGCGAACTCCACCGCGCCGCTCGGCGACCTGATGGCCAGCGGCCTGGGCGGCAACGCCCGTCTGCTGGCGGCCGGTTCGGCGCTGCTGCTGACGATGGGGGCGATGAACGCGTACTGGGCCGGCGCGTCCAAGCTCGGTGCGGCGCTGGGTCGGGACGGGCAGCTGCCCGCCGTGCTGGCGCGCGGCAGCATGGCGGGGGAGGTGCCGCGGCGCAGCCTGATGGCGGTGGCCGTGCTCTCGCTGCTGGCGCTGGGCGCGGTGGAAGCAGCCGACGTGGGCCCGGCGCCGCTGGTGCTGCTGACCACCGGGTCCTTCGTCATGGTGTACGCGCTGGGCGTGGGGGCGGCGGTGAAGCTGCTGCCGAAGCGGAGCGCGGCGCGGGCCGCGGCGCTGGTGGCGTTGGTGGCGGTGGCGGTCCTGCTGGTGATGTCGGGGCGCTACATGATCTGGCCGCTGCTGGTGGGCGCCGGGGCGCTGGCGTACGGGAAGTACGGCCCGGGCGCGCCGAAGGTGGCACGGAGCACCGAACCGGCCTGACCTGACCTGACCTGACCGGGGGCGGGTGCTGTTCACCCGCCCCCGCAAGCCACAGCGTGTCAGCGGACGGCGGCCGCCCGGGCCAGGTCGTCCGTCAGGTCGGCGGCCGCCCGGCGCAGTGAGGCGGGCAGCTGGCCGCTGTCCAGCAGCGTCCGCGCCAGCCGCACGGTCGCGGGGCGGGCCGAGTGCCTCGGGTAGAGGGCCTTGACCAGCAGGTCCAGCACCAGGTCGCCCTGCTTCCCGGCCACCGCCGGCAGTTCCTCGAAGAAGCGGACGACGTACGGCGCCGTGAGCTCCTCCTGCTCGGGCTGCCAGAAGCCGTCGGCCAGCGCGAAGACCTCGAAGTTGGAGAGGTCGCCGGGGGAGAGCAGCGCGTTCCAGACGGCCTCCTTCGCGGCCGGATCGGGCAGCGCGGAGCGGCACTTGAGGGCGCCGAGCGCACTGTCCGAGCCGGGCTCGGCCTGCTGCGCCGCCTCGATCTCCGCCGCGCCCAGTCCGCCCAGCGCGGTGAGCCGCAACCGGATCCGCCAGGCCAGGTCGGTGTCCAGGGTGAGCCCGGCCGGGAGTTCCACCGGGCCCAGCCAGGAGGCGAGTTCCGCCGCATCCGGGGTGAAGTCGATCAGGCCGCGGAAGAGGGTGAGGCCCTCCTCGGCCTCGGGCCCGGTGCCCGCGAGGCGGCTGCGCAGCGCGTCGGCGATCTTCGCCACCGCCGCCGGACGCTCGGCGGGGTCCAGCAGGGTGTCCGCCACCTGGAACCGTGCCTGTTCCAACACCTCGGTGATGATGGCCAGTTCCGGTTCCACCCGGACCATGTCGGCGACCAGCGCGAGGTGCGCGGCGGCGGGGTAGGCGCCGTCCTTGACCGCGAGCAGCAGCTGGCACCAGAGCATCGCGCGGTTGATCGGTGCGAGGTGGGCCAGCAGGCCGGGCAGCGCCTGCTGGGAGCGCTCGTCCAGGCGGATCTTGGCGTACGTCAGGTCGCCGTCGTTGAGCAGCAGGAAGGCGGGCTCGGGCCGGCCGACCAGTTCGGGAACGAGGGTGTGGGAGCCGTCGGCCACCGCGCGGACCAGCGCGGTGCGGGTCCCGGTGGCGTCGTACAGGCCGATGTCCAAGGTGTGCCGGCGCAGCACGGGGTGGCTCTGCGGGGCGGACTGGTGGATCGCGGCGGCGGTGATGACGCCGTCGGAGGTCTCCAGTTCCGGCCAGAGGGTGTTCACGTTCGCCGACTTGAGCCAGCTGTCGGACCAGTGGGTGAGGTCCTGCCCGGCGGCCTCGCTCAGCGCGTCCAGGAAGTTCTTGTAGGTGGCGGTGCGGTGGGCGTGCCGTTCGAAGAAGAGGCGCAGCCCGGCGCGCAGCGCGTCGTCGCCGATCGCGGCGGAGAGCTGGCGCAGCGCCGCGTGTCCCTTGAAGTAGGAGATCCGGTCCAGGTCGAGCAGGGCGGCGGCGACGGACTCGCCCGCCACACTGACCGGGTGGGTCGACGGGCGCTGGTCGGCGTCGTACGCCTGGCCCTTGCGGCGGGCCGCGAAGGTGGTCGGCGGGCCGGTGAACCGGGTGACCTCGGAGGGGATGCGGTGCGCGAGGTAGTCGGCGAACGCCTGGCCGAGCCAGAGTTCGTCCCACCAGGCGTTGGTGACCAGGCCGGCCATCCACATCAGCGAGATGCCGTGGGCGAGGATGACCGCCCTGGTCTCCCGCTCGCTGTCGGGCGCCGCCGAGTTGAAGAGCCACTGCTCGCGGAGCAGCACCAGTCCGGGGTGGTCCAGCGAGATGACGCTGAACTCCGGAACGAACATCTGGTCGAACTTCGGCAGCGGGTAGCGGACCCCGAACAGCCGGTGGCTCTCGTCGAGGCATCGCCGTGTCACGTCGAAGAGTTCAGCCACATCGGCCTTCATCGCCTCGGCCAGCGAGGCTCGGCAGTGCAGTCCGAGCCGGATACCGTCGTGGTCGCTGGTGAACGAGGCGTACGGGCCGGCGGCGATGGTGGTGAGGTACGTGGCCTGGGGGGCGGTCGGGCCGATCTCCCACTGGCCGGGAGCGGTCTGCGTCGCCTCGGCGGTGGACAGGACGCGCCAGTGCGCCGGCGTGGCGACGGTGAACGCGAAGGGGGCCTTCAAGTCCGGCTGGTCGAAACAGGCGAAGATCCGCGGCGCCTGGTCCGCGTAGGGGAAGCCGTAGACGTAGACCTGCCCGTCCGCCGGGTCGGTGAACCGGTGCAGGCCCTCGTTGCTGCGGGAGTACGGCATGTCCGCCACGACGGTCAGCTCGTTCTCGCCGGCCAGCTCGGTGAGGGGGAAGCGCCCGTCGCTCAGCCGGGCCGGGTCCAGCGGCCTGCCGTTCAGGGTGACCTCGTGCAGGACCGCGGGCCGGAGCTCGAAGAACGTCTGTGCCGCCGGCTGTGCGGCGGTGAAGTGCATGGTGGTGGTGGAACGGAATATCTCGTCCGTCCCGGTGAGGTCGAGATTCACCTGATAGCCGTTGACCGAGATGACGGAAGCCCGCTGGGAGGCTTCCGCCTTGGTGAGGCTGGACATTCTGCTTTCCCCTTTCCAGAAGTATTCGGGGAATCCGGAATACCCGGAGACGTCCGGTGGCCTGCGGTTCGCCTATCCGGACCCGGTCCCGGCCCCGGGAGAGCCGACAGAGGGACATGATGCCTGTCGGAGCGAGTCGTCGACAGGGTCCGGGTGGGGAAAACCTGACGCCCGCGCCTGTGGTGGCGGCTCCATGTACGCGGACACCGGTTTGAGTAGCAGTCAGATGCGCCGGAGTGCATGGCTATCCGCTGTTCAACTGTCGAGAACCTCCGGTTGAACGGGCCTGGGAGTGGCCTGCGGGAGGCCGACGGGAGGCCGGCGGCGCTCGCGGCGCGGGTGGCACCTCGACAGTCCGTCAGGACGACTTGTAGGTTGTGCCATCGCGCTCACTGAGACTCCAAAGGGGCGACTCGGCCCGTGCCACGGACGGGCCGAGCATGGAGATCAGGGAAGGAATCCGGAATTATGGTCACCGGCAGTGACGAAGCGACAGAGCGGCCACTTCTCCTCCTGGTCGCATCAGGTCTGCGTCCGTACCGCGAGTATCTCTTGAGGTCGATCGCCACTCGCTTTACGGTTCACCTTTTCCACACCGTCGAACCGTCCTGGGAGAAGGCCTATCTGGACGGCTGGACGGTGCTCCCCGACACCTGTGACGGGCCGGCGATGGCCAAGGCGGCGCTGGAACTGCACGCCGCCACCCCGGTGGCCGGCGTGCTCTGCTGGGACGAGGTCCGCATCCACGCCACCGCGTACATCGCCGAGGCGCTCGGGCTGCCCAACGGGGACCCGGCGGTGATCTGGCGGCTGCGCGACAAGGGGCAGACCCGTGCGGCGCTCGCCGCGGCCGGCGTGCCGCAGCCCGCCTCGATACCCGTCGCCACCGCGCAGGAGGCCCTGGCGGCCGCTGAGTCGCTCGGCTACCCCGTCGTGCTCAAGCCCCGCGGTTTCGGCGCCAGCCTCGGCGTGATCCGGGTCGAGGACGCCGCCGCGCTGAGCGCGGGCTTCGCCTTCACCAGCTCGATCGTCATCCCGGAGCCGGTCCTCTTCAACTCCGCGGAGCCGTACCTGGTCGAGGAGTGCGTCACGGGCGAGGAGATCAGCGTGGACGCGGTGATCCGCAACGGCGTGGTGACCCCGCTGTTCGTCGGCCGCAAGGTGGTCGGCTACCCGCCGTACGCCGAGGAGATCGGCCACTTCGTCGACGCCGACGACCCGTTGCTCACCGACCCGGCGCTGGTCGCCGCGCTGACGGGCGCGCACGCCGCGCTCGGCGTCGAAAACGCCTGGACCCACACGGAGTTCATGCTGACGGCCGACGGCCCCAAGCTGATCGAGGTCAACGGGCGGCTCGGCGGGGACCTCATCCCCTACCTGGGCCTGCTGGCCACCGGGATCGACCCGGGGCTCGCCGCCGCCTCGGTGGCCTGCGGGCTGGCGCCCGACCTGGCGCAGCTGCGTCACCAGGTCACCGGGGTCCGCTTCTTCTACGTCGCCGAGGAGGACACCACCCTCGGCTCCGTCGCCTTCGAAGGCGAACTGCCCGCCGCCGTCGACCAGTCGGTGGTGGTGGCCGCACCCGGCGCCGTCGTCTCGCCGCCGCCCAGGGGCACCGTCTGGGGCCGGATCGCCTTCGCGACCGTGGCCGGCGACTCGGTGGACTCCTGCCGGCAGGCGCTGGACGAGGCCGGCGCCGCGCTGGTCGTCGTCTCGGTCTGAACAACTCCGTCCCGCCGTATGCCGTCCGACCGACGTCTGCCATCCGACTGAAAGACAGCCATAGCAAATGACCGAGAACGAGCAGCAGCCCTCCTCCCAAGGCCCGGGGGCCTGGGTCACGTTCAAGGAATCGCACCTCGCGGTCAAGGCGATCCTGGCCGGTGTCATCGTCAACCGCCTCGGCGCCTTCCTCACCATCTTCCTCGTGCTCTACCTGATCGCGAAGGGCTACTCGACCGCCGAGGCCTCGCTGGCCCTGGGGGCCTACGGCGCCGGCGGCATGGTGGGCGTACTGATCGGCGGTGCGCTCGCCAGCAGGCTCGGCGCGCGCAACGCCACCGTGCTGAGCATGGCCAGCTCGGCGCTGTTGCTGACCACCATCGTGTACGTGCCGAGCTACCCGGCGAAGGTGCTCGCCGTCTTCCTGGTGGGCCTGCTCGGCCTGATGTACCGGCCGGCCTCGGCCTCGCTGCTCTCCGAACTCACCCCGGACACCCGGCAGGTGATGATTTTCGCGATCTACCGCTGGGGTCTGAACCTGGGCACGATGGCCTCGCCGCTGCTCGGGTACGCCCTGTTCAACCTGCGCCACAAGAGCTACACCGTGCTCTTCTGGGGCGAGGCGCTGGTCGCGGTGGTCTACGCGCTGATCGCCTTCTTCCTGATCCCCGCGAAGCACGACGAGGCCGACGTCGCCGCGTCGGCCAAGGCCGACACCACCGAGCCGGCGGCGGAGCCCGTCGTCGAGCAGCCCGCCGCGGAGTCCGCTGAGCCCGGGGAGAGCGGCTACCGCGCGGTGCTGCGGGACCGCCGGTACCTGTTCTTCCTGATCGGCATGCTGTTCAACACGATCGTCTACGTGCAGTACACCAGCACGCTGCCGCTGGACGTCGCCAAGGAGCACGTGAACGTGCTCTGGTACACGCTGGCCGTGGCGCTCAACGGCTTCATGGTCATCGTCTTCGAGCTGCCGCTGACCAAGTTCACCCAGAAGTGGCCGCTGCGGCTGAGCGTCGTGCTCTCCTGGGCGCTGGTCGGCCTCGGTGAGATGTTCTACGGCTTCCCGCTGGGCGGGGCGGTCATCCTGATCGGCACCTTCATCTGGAGCGCCGCCGAGATCATGGGCGGCCCGGCGGTCTTCTCCTTCCCGGCCATCGCAGGGCCGGCCCGCCTCAAGCCGGTGTACATCAGCAGCTTCCAGTTCACCTTCAACCTCGGCACCGCGATCGGCCCGGTCATCGGCGGCGAGCTCTTCCTGGGCCTGGGCCGGGCGGTCTGGCCGACGCTCGGCCTGCTCGCCGCCGTGGCCTGCGTGCTCGGGTTGTTCGCCTTCCCGGGCGCCGACAAGGGTGCCAAGGACGGGAGTCCGGAGCCGGAGCCGGTCACCGAGTCCGTCTGAGCCCGGTGCGGGCCGGTCGTCACGGACGGCCGGCCCGCACCGCCAACCTCAACCGGTCGAGCGCGCCGGGCAGCGAGTTCTGCCGGCGTTCGACCGGTGAGAGTGTGCAGTTGAACGCCAGGGCCGGACCGCGGGTGGCGGCGGCCGGCGAGCTGAAGTGTGAACTCCGCGACGTTCCAAAGCAGTCACGCATGCGCGCAGCCACGCATGCGCGCACGGCAGATCGGAGAGGGGAGATCGTGATCATCAGACTTGACCACGTGGGCGTGGCGACCGGCGACCCCCAGGGTGTGGGCGACCTGTTGGCCACCCTGGGCCTGGCCGCCGGGGATCGCGGGAACGCCGAGACGTACGGCGTCAGTTGTGAGTTCTGGCAGGCCGAGAAGGGCGGCGGCGCCATCGAACTGGTCGCGCCGTTGAACGACGAGGCGGCGGTCAGTCGCCGGCTGGCCGAACACGGACCGGGCCTCTACCACATCGCCTTCGAAGTGGACGATGTGGCAGCGGAGTTGGCGCGGCTGCGCGGGCTCGGCCTGGTCGCGCTGGACAGCGAGCCGCAGCCGGGGGCGCGTCCCGGCATGTGGGTGGCCTTCGTCTACGCCAAGCGCCCGGCGGGGCTGCTGATCGAGCTGGTCGAGTACCGGCGCACCGATGCGGGCCCCACTGGGACGCCCGCCGACGCCCACCTCGGCACCGCGGCCGGCGCGCCGTGAGAACCGCCATCGTCGGCGGCGGCCTGGCCGGCGCCGTGCTCGCCTGGCGACTCACCGAACTCGGCCTGACACCAACGGTATTCATCAGTGAGCAGGGCCGCTCGGCGGATGCCACCCAGGCCTCCGGCGGGTTGCTGCGCGGCTTCGAGACCGACCCGGCGGCGGCCCGCGCGGCCGCCGAGAGCCTGGCCGAACTGCGGGGCTCGCCCCTGCTGCGGGGCTGGGCCGGCTACCGCGAGCTCGACTCCACCATGGTCCTCCCGCCGGACACCGACCGGTCGGCGGTCACCGCCGTGCTGCGGCTGCTCGACGAGCTGCTGCCGGGCTCCGCCGAACTGCGCGAACTCCCCGACCTGAAGGCCTTCCTGGGACTCCCGCCCGGCGCCGTCGCGGTGGTCGAACAGCAGGCGGGCTACCTCTCCCCGGCGGCACTGCGGGACGCCCTGCTGGAGCAGGCGGTCCGCGCGGGCGCGGTGCTCCGCCCCGAGCCGGTGGTCCGGGTGCTGCCCGAGGGCACCGTGCGGACGGCCGCCGGCACCGGACTCGACTGCGACACGGTGGTGCTCGCCACCGGGCCCTGGACGCCGGCACTGCTCGCCGCCTGGGGCTTTCCGGGCGGGGGGTTGAGAGTCAAACAGATCCAGTACACGCTGGGCCGGGGTGCGCCGCCCGGCCTGGGTGCCTTCGTCGACGAGACCTCCGGTCTCTACGGACGCCCGGCCGGCCCGGGCCGCTTCCTGTTGGGCCTGCCCACCGACCGCTGGGGGGTCGATCCGGCGGCGCTGCGGACCGACACCGAGCTGGCCCAGCGGGTCGCCGGGTGCGCCGAGGCGCGGCTGGGCCTGGACTCCTGGCCAGGGCCGGACGCCGTCACGGTGGCCGCCGCCGACTGCTACGCACCGTCCGGCGGGCTGCGGTTGCGCGCCTGCCTGCCGGGCTCGCCGGTGCTCACGTTCACCGGCGGGACCGGTGGCGCGGCCAAGTACGCGCTCGGGGCGGGCCGTTCGGCCGCCGCCGCGCTGATCTCCGGTGAAATTCTCACCGAAATGGGCAGTTGAACGCTTGCCGGGAGAATAGCCGGCTGGCAGCATCGGATTCATTCCCGAGCCGCCGAGCTCCCGGACTCCCGGACCCCCACGTTCCCGGATTCCCGAGCCCCGGACTCTCCAGTTCCCGAACTCCTGGACAGCCGGACTCCCGGTTCCCGAGTTCTTGATTTCCAGCCTGCTGAGCTCCAGTCTTCTCGAGCTCCAGAGATCGTGATTTTCCAGAGTTTCAGAGTTCCTGTGTTCACTGATAGGGGATGGCATTGGACGGACAGGAAGTCGAACTGCTCGCCATCGGGGCCGGCCCGGCGAATCTCGCGCTGGCCATCGCTCTGGAGGAATTGGCGCCCGGCGAGGTGGCCGGAAACACCCTCCTGGTGGAGCAGCATGATTCCGTGGTCTGGCAGCGCGGCATGCTGCTGCCCTGGACGCAGAGTCAGGTCTCCTTTCTCAAGGACCTGGTGACGCTGCGGAATCCGCGTAGCAAGTTCTCGTTCATCAACTACCTGCACTCGGTCGGCCGGCTCGACGAGTTCATCAACCTCGGTACCTTCACGCCGTACCGCCAGGAGATCTCCGGGTACCTGCAGTGGGTGGCCGACGAGCTGAGCGAGGTGCGGGTCGCCTACGGCAGGAGGTGCGAGGGCATCGTCCCGAGGCGCGGTGCCGGCGGAAAGGTGACGGGCTGGCTGGCCCGCTTCTCCGACGGCTCCGAGGTGGCCGCCCGGGACCTGGTGATCGGCGCCGGGCGGGACGCCCGGATCCCCGCCGAGTTCGCCGGGCTGCCGCCCGAGCGGGTCATCCACAGCGCGGAGTACTCCGCGCGGATCGCCGGCCTGGACCCGGCGGGGCTGAAGCGGATCACCGTGATCGGCGGGGCGCAGAGCGCCGCCGAGTTGCTCTGGGCGGTGCACCAGGGATTCCCGGGGGCGGAGACCACGCTGGTGATGCGCTCGATCGGGTTGAAGAACTACGAGTCGAGCAAGTTCACCAACGAGATCTACTACACCTCGTTCATCGACGAGTTCCATTCGGCGCCCCCGGAGGCCCGCGAGCAGCTGCTCCGGGAGATGCATCTGAGCAATTACGCGGGACTTGCGCCGGCCATGCTGGACACGCTCTACCGTCAGCGGTATCTGGAGCGCCTGGGCGGAGCCGAGCGGCTGAAGATCGTGACGATGACCGAGATCACCGCGACCCGCATGGAGGGTTCGGAGATCGTCCTGTCGATGCGCGATCGGAAGACCGGGAAGATCAGCGAATCGCGCTGTGACCTGGTGCTGCTCGGCACCGGATTCGAGGGGGCGATGCCGAGGCTCGTCCAGGAGTTGGCCGACGAACTCGGCCTTGCCGAGATCACCGTCGACCGCCATTACCGGCTGGATGTTCCGCAGGTCACCGACGGTGCCTCGTGCTACCTGCAGGGCGTGAACGAGGCCACCCACGGCATTTCGGACTCGTTGCTCAGCGTGCTGGCCGGCCGCTCCAGCGAGATCGTCTCCGATCTGCTGCTGCACCGCGGGCAGGACGGCCGGCAGACCCGTCTGCTGGCCGACGTCGCCTGACCTCCACCCGACACGGTCTGACGAACCGTCAGCTCACGGCGGTTCACACTCTCCACCAGCACGCTTCGAGGAGGATCAGCATGGCGCATGAAGTCCGTTCGCTGGACCGGGCAGGCCTGAAGCTCGACAACCAACTGCGCGCCCAGCGGCTGGTGCCCTGGCCGCTGCTGAACGCCCCGTTCGAGGGCTCCTGGTGCGTGGTCGCACCCGGGAACGAGTCGGGCGAGCACGGGCACCACGAGTACGAGATCTGGATCGCGCTGTCCGGCGCCGCGGAGATCCGCACCGAGGGCAGGAAGGTGCCGTTCGTCGCGGGTGACGTCATCCACTTCGAGCCGCAGACCGTGCACCAGGTGGTCAACGGCTCGGACACCGACTTCGAGTTCTACGCGATCTGGTGGGACGCCGACCTGGCGGGCGGCTTCCTGACCCGTCATCAGGCGGGCCCGCACGCGGGGACCGGGCCGGCTGAGGGTGCCGGGGCATGACCGACTCCGACCGGCGGCCGCGGATCCTGATCGCGGCCACCCCGACGCCCAACGGTGACCTGCACGTGGGCCACATGGCCGGTCCGTACCTGGCCGCAGACGTGTACGCCCGGTACCTGCGGGCCACCGGCCTGCCGGTGACGTACACGACGGCGACCGACGACAGCCAGACCTACGTCCTTGCCACGGCCCTGCGCCAGGACACGACGCCGGCCCGGCTGGCGGCGGAGTCCACCGTCGCCATCGAGCGTTCGCTGACGGCGATGGGGATCGAGACGACCGCTCCTGAGGGTCGGGTGCTGCCGCCGGTCGACGCGCGCTACCGGGAGGCGGTGACGGAGTTCGTCACCGCGTTGCACGAGGCCGGCCGGCTGCGCAGGCTGACGGTGCGGTTGCCGTACGCCGAGCGGGCCGGACGCTACCTCTACGACGGTCTGCTGACCGGCAGTTGCCCGTCCTGTGGGGCCGGCAGCAGCGGTGGCGCGTGCGAGGACTGCGGTCACCCGAACAACTTCGACGAGTTGCTCGACGCCCGCTACGCGCTGGATCCGGACGACCCGGTGTCGTTCCGGGAGGAGACCGTCCTGGTGCTGCCGATGGAGGAGTACCGGGCCGAGTTGGAGGCGCACTTCGCCGAGGTGCTGCCGCGCTGGCGTCCGCATCCGGCCCAGCTGATCCGGGACCTGCTGGCCGGCCCGTTGCCGGTCATCCCGGTGACGGTTCCGGGTGGTTGGGGTGTCCCGGCGCCGTTCGCGCCGGCCCCGGGTCAGATCGTCTACCCGTGGGTGGAGGCGATGCCGGCGGCGATGTACGCCACCTGGTGGGCCAATGGCGGGGACCGGCAGCTCCCGTACGACGAGTACTGGAAGGCGTCGAACGGCGCCGAGCTGGTCTACTTCCATGGTTTCGACAACGTCTACCACTGGGGCCTGATCGACCTGGTCCTGCTGCTGGCGCACGGCGAGCGCTACATCCGGCCGAGCGCGAGTGTGGTCAACGAGTTCTACGAGCTGGACCACGCCAAGTTCTCCACCAGCCGCAACCACCTGATCCGCGGCTCCGAGCTGGTGGCCACCACCCCGCGCGATGCCGCCCGGTTCTACCTGGCGCTGACCTTGCCCGAGCGGGAGCGGACCAACTTCGACCGGGCCGACCTGGCCGAGGTCACCGCCCGCCGGCTGACCGGTCCGTGGAACGAGCTGGCAGCCAGGCTGGCAGGCCTGACGGACGCGGCCGGCAGCGGGCCGCAGCAGGTCACGGCGGCGGGCCGGGCGGAGGAGGAGCGGTTCGCGGCACAGCTGCGCGGCTGCTTCGCGTTGTCCGGGTTCAGCCTGGCCCGGGCGGCCGAGCTGATCGCCGAGCGGATCGCCACGCTCGACGAACGTTCCCGCGAGCAGGGGGAGTTGGGTGACCTGCTGCTGGCCGTGAGGTCGCTGCTCGCCTGGGCGGCGCCGATCCTGGTGGACACCGCGAGGCTGGCCGCCGAGGCCGGGGTGGAGCTGTCGCTCGCCCTGGACCCGGTCGACAAGATCGCGCCGTTTCGTCTGCCGCCGCTGCCGTGACCTCGATCTTCCTGCGACCGGAGGCCGCGGCCGCTCACACTCGGGTGAGCCGGGCCGAACGGCTGCTGCTGCCGGCCGCGTTCGTCACCAATCTGGGCAACAACATCCAGCTGATCGCCGCCTCGTTGCTGATCTACCGCAGTACCGGCACGGCGCTGTCGGTGGGCTGGGTGTACATCGTGACGGCGCTTCCGCAGGTGGTGCTCTCGGCGTTGTTCGGGCGGGTGGCGGATCGGTTCGACCGGCGGACCCTGTGCCTGCTGGCCGATGTGGCCAGTGCGCTGGCCGCGCTGACGCTGCCGGTGTGGCTGCTGGCTCATGGATCCGCCCGGATCGGGGCCTACGTCGTCAGCTTCGTGCTGGCCTGTCTGGCGGCGCTCTTCACGCCCGCCAGCCAGGCGCTGGTGAAGGAGCGGATCGCCACCGAGCGGTTGGGGACGTTCAGTTCTCGCTACGAGGTGGCGGTCCAGGCCGGCATGGTGCTCTCGGGGTTGGTCGGCGGGCTGGTCGCCCAGTTCGCCGGGGTGGTACCGCTGTTCTTCTTCAACGCGGTGACCTTCCTGGCCTCCGCGGTGTGCATGCTGCTGATCGGACGCCATCGCCCGGTGGCCCAACCGGCTCTGGCCGAGCGGGAGTCGGAACGGCTCCACGACGGGCCGGTGGTCCGGCTCGGTGCCTTGTACTGCATCGGTAGCGTCATCGTGACCACGGCCAACACGC
>NZ_JBGCCO010000042.1:0-68073 GCF_041262605.1 Kitasatospora sp. GAS1066B | reverse complement strand
GCCGGGGGGGGCCCGCAACCACCCCCCCAACCGCCCCCCGCCCCCCCCGGGGGGGGCGGGGGGCGCCCCCCCCCCCCCCCCCGGGGGGGGGGGGGGGGCCCCCCCCCCCTGCCCCACCCGGGGGCCGAGGCGCACCCGCCCGCTCCGCGCGAGGCTTACCACCATGAACACCACCGAGTACTGCGTGCAGATCGCCCTGGTCCTCCTCGTCCTGCGGCAGATGCGCGGCGGCAAGCTCGACCTCGTGAGCCTGGTCCTGCCGGTCGTGCTGATCGGCGCCACCGCCGTGATCTACCTGAAGTCGGTCCCCACCGCCGGCGGCGACCTCGCCCTGGAGATCGGCCTGGCCGCCCTCGGCGTGCTGCTCGGCACCCTGGCCGGCCTGACCACCCGGGTGTGGAGCACCCGCGAGGGCGCCTTCGCGAAGGCCGGCCTGCTCGCGGCCGCACTCTGGGTGGGCGGTATCGGCGCCCGGATCGCCTTCGTGCTGGCCAGCGAACACACCGGCTTCGGTCAGCAGGTGGCCGACTTCAGCCGCAACCAGCACATCACCAGCCAGCAGGCCTGGGTCGCCGCCTTCGTCCTGATGGCCCTGGGCGAGGCCGTCTCCCGCCTGCTGACCATCCGCATCCGCGCCCTGCGCCTGCGCCCCGCCCGGACCCCGATGCCCGTCTGAGCACCCACCGCACCGATCCGACCCTCCCGTCGCCCGACGGGAGGGTCAACGCGTGCCCCGGGCTCCGCGAGCGAGCGCCTCCGCTGACCACGGCGACCAGACCCGCGAGCGCGTCGCCGCGCACCGCCGCACCCTCCCGCAGACCTGACGCCCCGACACCTCACTCGCCGTCACCCCACCGTCAATCCGACGAGTACCAGATCACTCGTCAGGGCTCCCCTTTCCCGCGAGAATTAGGCTAGGCTAGCCTTCCTTAGGTCGTCCTTGCCTGACCGCCTCGGGCTCCCCTGCGCGCGCCGCGACGGCCGGTCCGGCCGGACACCGTTCGCGGATGCCGCCATGCCCAGACCCGAGGACCGACCGTGCCCGTTGCCTCCCCCACCGGCGAGCCCGATCGCCGTGCCGCGGTCTACTGCTGGCCCTCACCCGGCAAGGACACGAGCAAGGACGTCGGCAAGGACGCCGACGCCCGGCTGGACCTCGACCTCCAGGAGGCACTGGCCCGCGAGCGGGCCGCCGCGCTCGGCCTCATCGTGGCCGCCCGACACGTCTTCGCCGACTCCCGCCCGCCCGCCGCTCCGATGCCCGCCCGCACGCTGCCCGGGTGGGCCGCGCTGCTCGACGCGATCCGGGCCGAGGAGTTCCACCACCTCTTCCTGGACCGGGCCGAGCGCCTGGAGGAACATCCGTGCGCACTCGCCGAGTTGCTCACCCTCGCGCCCCGCCACGGGGTCCGGCTGCACGGGCACCCGCACGACCTCGACGACCCCGCAGTCCGGGACGCGCTGCTGCGCCCCGCCGAACGCGCCTGCCGCGCCGCCCGCCGGACCTCCGAGCGCGCCCGCGACGCGCACCGCGCCGCCGCCGAGGCGGGGCGGAGCCATGGCGGCGGGCTGCGCCGGTTCGGCTACACCCCCGGCATGACCGGACTCGTCGAGGACGAGGCGCAGGTGGTCCGCGAGTTGTTCGCCCGGTTCCTCGGCGGCGAGTCACTGCGCGCCCTCGCGCTCGACCTGAACCAGCGCCGGATCCCGACCGCGTACGGGAACAGGTGGACCGTCAGCGGGGTCGGCCGGCTGATCGAGGCCCCGCGGTACGCGGGGCTGCGGCTGCTGGCCGGCACGGTGGTTCGGGCGGCGGACGGCGACTACCTGACCGCCGGCTGGCCCCCGTGCGTGAGCGTCGCCGACTGGGAGGCGGCGCAGCGGCTGCGCACCGACCGGGTCCGCGAGCAGGCCGCGACCCGCAAGCCGCGGCGCGAGTACCCGTTGACCTCGCTGGTGCGCTGCACCCGGTGCGAGCGCCACATGGTCGGCTCGATGGTGGGCAGCTACCCGACCTACGCCTGCACCTCGAACAGCAGCCTGGAGGCGGAGCACTGCACGCGGCACATCGGCGCCGAGTCGCTGGAGGCCCACGTCGCCGAGCGGGCGATCGCGCTGCTCGAAGCGCTGCTCCCGAGCCGGCCGGAGCCTCCCGGCGACGACAGGCCCCAACCCGCCGCGCACCAACCCGCCGTCCACCACCCCGCGCTGCACGGTGTGCCGACCGGACCGGCGGCCAGGTTCGGCTGGCCCCGGCTCTCGCCGGCCCGCAAGGCGGCGGTCTTCCGGCACTTCTTCGCCGGCATCCGGATCGCCGCCTCCTCCACCAGCCGCAGCGTCTTCGACCCGTCCCGGATCGAGATCCTGCCGCGCTGACCACCAGGTCAGCCCGCTGGCGGCGCACCCCCAGGGCCACCCGGCCCGCCACCGGACCCGTCGCCCGGCCCGCCGCCGGGATCACGCAGCATCCACAACCGCCGCTGGTACTCCTCCTCGTCGATCTCGCCGCGCGCATAGCGCTCCCCGAGGATGCGCTCGGCCTCGCCGCCCGGCCGGGCGTGCCAGCCGCCGCTCACCGGACCGCTCATCGCTCCCCCGGGCGCGGACGCGTGGTGGCGACTCCCCGCATACCGGATCAGCATCACGATCAGCACCACCAGCAGCGCGAGCAGCAGGAACCCGCCGATCGAGAAGAGCCAGAACCCGGCGTGCCAGCCGCCGACGCCACCTCCGTGGTGATAGCGGTGGAAGAACATCCCACACCACCTCTCCGACCTCGACCACGAGACCTCGATGCCTCGCTGTCGAAACCGTCAGCCCCACAGCCCGACTTGTCGGGTTTCCTCCAGTGTGCGCCGCGATTATGAGTGCGCCCTATAAAGCTCGTGCGCATTCGTGCGCACTACTCCATTGAGCGCGCAGAAACGCACTGCTACTGTCGGCCCCGGTCACCGGCCCACCCAGGACCGCGAGCCCTCTCCTGTCATGGCCGCGCCACAGAGTCCCAGCCTGCCACTCCACCCGCCACTCCCCACCCCTGGACGGCCGCATGCGAACGCGCCGAACCTCCCAGCCCCGCACCTTCGTTCTGACCGCCGTACTCGCCGTGCTCTGCGCCTTGCTCGGCGGCCAGGTCGCCGCCCACGCGGCCGCGCCACCGGGCGGCACCCTCGCCCTGACCGGCAGCCGCACCCTCAGTTGGCAGGGCCAGAGCTACACCAACGCCTCGGTCCCCGACCCGTCGCACTGCCCGCCCCAGGCCCGGGATCCGCAGAACCGAACCTGCGACCACTTCGACATCACCGTCGACGTCCCGGCGAGCTACTGGCAGGGCAACCCCGACGGCGGCGTCCCGGTCTCGATCAACTGGCCAGGCGCGAACGACGAGTTCGACCTCTACATCTACGACAGCGCGGGCCACGAGGTCGCCGAGAGCACCAACTCCACCGCGCCCAACGCGGCCATCATCCCGAACGCCTCGGGCCTCTACCACGTGCTGGTGGTGCCGTACTCGGTGGCCGCGTCCGGCTACACCGGGACCGCGAACATCCCGCAGCCCACCACGGTCGGCGCCGCCACCGCGCTCAGCCACGACGGCAACGGCTACCTGATCCAGGCCGGCACCGCCAAGGCCCGGGTCGACTTCACCGCCGACGACGTGTTCCGCCTCCAGCTGGCTCCGGACGGCACCTTCACCGACCCGCCGGGCAAGGAGATGGTCCCCGACCCGCCGTCGGCCATCGCCGGCACCCGCAGCTGGGACGCCGGCGACTACTGGGCGTTGGCCTCCAAGGACGTGGTGCTGCGCGCCTACAAGAACCCGCTGCGCTTCGCGCTCTACCAGTCCGACAACCGCACCGTCGTCTGGCAGGAGACCCGCGGCCTGACCTGGACCGGGGACGCCATGCAGCAGACCCTGGCACGCGGCCCCCAGGAGCAGTTCTACGGCGGCGGCGAGCAGAACGGCAGCTTCTCGCACCGCGGTCAGCGGGTGAACGTGGCCAACAACTACAACTGGAACGACGGCGGTTACAACAACTCCCAGCCGTTCTACCTCTCCAGCAGCGGCTACGGCGTCTTCCGCGACACCTTCGCCCCCGGCGTCTACGACTTCGGCGACCCGGTCACCACCTCGGCCCAGGAGCGCCGGTTCGACGGCTACTACTTCTACGGCCCCGACCTGAAGAAGATCATCGGGCAGTACACCGACCTGGTCGGCAAGCCCTTCATGCCCCCGGTCTACGGCCTGGAGCCGGGCGACTCGGACTGCTACCTGCACAACGCCAATCGCGGTGAGCGGCACACCCTGGACGCGCTCAAGGTCGCCGACGGCTACACCCAGAACCAGACCCCGCTCGGCTGGATGCTGGTCAACGACGGCTACGGCTGCGGCTACGAGAACCTCCAGCAGACCGGCGACGGCCTGCGCGCCCACCAGATGCAACTCGGCCTGTGGACCTCCACCGGCCTGCCCAACCAGGGTGAGGAGGTCAAGGCGGGCGTGCGGGTGCGCAAGCTGGACGTCGGCTGGGTCGGCCCCGGCTACCAGTTCGCGCTGGACGGCTGCCAGCAGGCCAAGGACGGCATCGAACAGAACAGCGACGCGCGCGGCTTCGTCTGGCTGCCGGTCTCCTGGGCCGGCGTGCAGCGCTGCGGCGTGGTGTGGAGCGGCGACCAGACCGGCACCACCGACTACCTGCGCTGGCAGATCCCGACCTACGCGGGCGCCACCATGTCCGGCATCGCCTACGACACCGGCGACGTCGGCGGCATCTTCGGCAGCGATCCGCAGGTCGAGACCCGCGACCTGGAGTGGAAGACCTTCATCCCGACCATCATGACCATGGACGGCTGGGCGACCACCGACAAGCAGCCCTGGCGGTTCGGCCAGCCGTACACCTCGATCAACAACCGCTACCTGCAACTCAAGGAGCGCCTGCTGCCCTACCTCTACACGCTCGCCGCCCAGGCCCACAGCAGCGGCGTCGGCCCGGTCCGCCCGCTGGTCCTGGACTACCCGAACGACCCCAACACCTGGGGGGACGCGGCGAAGTACGAGTTCCTCTCCGGCGACGACTTCCTGATCGCACCGGTCTACGACGGCTCGCAGACCCGCAACGGCATCTACCTGCCCAAGGGCACCTGGGTCGACTACTGGACCGGCAAGACCTACCAGGGCCCGACCACCGTCAACGGCTACCAGGCACCGCTGGACACCCTGCCGCTCTTCGTCAAGGCCGGCGCCGTCGTGCCGATGTGGCCGCAGGGCACGCTCTCCTGGCAGACCCGGGACACCACCCGCCTGGACTACGACATCTACGCCCAGGGCCAGTCGGACTTCACCCTCTACGAGGACGACGGCACCACTCGCGCCTACCAGCAGGGCGCCCACGCCACCCAGCAGGTCAGCGTCCGGGCGCTCGGCCAGGGCCACGGCCTGACCGAGGTGACGGTCGGCCCGAGCGTCGGCGACTACACCGGCAAGCCGGCGGCCCGCGCGTACGACTTCACCGTGCACGTGGGCGCCGAGCCCGGGGCGGTGCTGATCGGCGGCCGCCCGCTGCCCCGCGCCACCTCGGCGAGCGCGCCGGCGGAGCCCGGCGGCGGCTGGTGGTACGACGCGGCGGCCGGCGTGGTGCACGTCAGCACGCCGCAGGAGTCCACCGGCAGCGGCTTCTCGCTGCTGCTGGCCGGCGCGGGCGGTCTGTCCCGCTGAGCCCCCGCTGAGTCGCAAGCTGCCGGGTGCCACGGTCCTCGTGGCACCCGGCGGCAGCTCGGCATCGATGCGATGATCAGATCGAGGGCTGCCCCCGGCCAGGCAGGAGGCTTTCATGGCCGACCCCGTTGGCGCGTTCTCCTTCCTGGACGACACCCAGGCCCGCGAGCTGCTGGCCGCGCTGGACGCCGCGCTCGGCGAGCAGCCCGCGCTCGACGCGCTGCTCGCCGACTACCACCTGGTGCGCCAGATCCTCGACCGCGCCACGGTGGGCATCGCCGTCCTCGACCTGGACCTGCGCTACCGGTACGTCAACCAGGCCCTCGCCGAGATCAACGGGATCCCGGTGGCCGGCCACCTCGGCCGGGCGATCGGCGAGGTGGTGCCGGGGATCGACGTGAGCGCCGCCGAGGCCGAGCTGGTCGCCGTGCTGGCCGACGGCAAGGCGCGGGTGCACACCGTCGAGGGCACCACGGCCTCCGGTCCGCCGACCGAGCCGCGCTGGTGGCACAACGCCTACCACCGCCTGGAGTCACCGACCGGCGAACCGGTGGGTGCGCTGGCGATGGTGCTGGAGATCACCGAGGACCGCCGGATCCGCCAGGCCCTGGACCGGGCCCGCACCCGGCTCGCGCTGCTGGACGAGGCGGCCACCCGGATCGGCACCACGCTGGACGTGGCGCAGGCCTCCAAGGAGCTGACCCGGCTGCTGGTGCCGCGCCTGGCCGACGCCGCCCTGGTCGACATCGTGGAGCCGGACCGGCACGGAAACGACCACCCCGGCGGCGATCTGACGATGCGTCGGGTCGCGCTGAGCACCTCCGCCGAGCTGGTCGCCACCAGCGCCGCGGTCGGCGGCACCGGCGCGCTGATCCACCCGCAGCCCGGCTCGGCGGCCGCCCGCTGCGTGGCCGAGCAGGTGCCGGTGGTGCTCAACTTCGCGACCGACGAGGAACTGCGGGCCAGCGCGACCAACGCCGAACGGGTCATCCGCTACCGGCGCCTGGGCCTGCACTCGGGTGCTTTCGTGCCGCTGACCGCGGGTGGCACGGTGATCGGCGTGGTGATCCTGGCCCGGGGCGGGCAGTCGCCCGCGTTCAGCCCGGACGAGGTCGCGCTGATGGTCGAACTGGCCAGTCGGGCCGGCTCGGGCATCAGCAACGCGCAGCGCTACTCGCACGAGCACGAGTCCGCGCTGGCGCTGCAACGGGCCCTGCTGGCCGAGCCGATGACCCCGCACCCGGACGTCGAGTGCGCGGGCCGCTACCTGCCGGCCGGTACCAGCGCCGAGGTGGGCGGCGACTGGTACGACACGGTGGCGCTGCCCGGCGGGCGGACCCTGCTGGTGGTGGGCGACGTCATGGGGCACGGGCTGGACGCGGCCGCCACCATGAGCGAGTACCGCTCGCTGGTGCGGGCGTTGGCGCTGCAGCGGCGGTCACCGGCCGGGATCCTGCGGGAGGCCGAGCGGATCGTCGAGGCGCTGGAGCAGGAGCGGGTGGCGACCTGCGCGCTGGCCCTGCTCGACCCGGCCTCGCGCAGCTGCACCTTCGCGACCGCCGGGCACCTGCCACCGCTCCAGCTCGACCGGCCGCACCAGCACGGCCGGCTGCTGCGCCTGCCGGTCGGCCCACCGCTGGGCGCCGGCACCGGCGGCCACACGGCGATCACCCTGCCGTTCGACCCGGGCTCGACCCTGCTGCTCTACACCGACGGGCTGATCGAGCGCCGCGATCGCGATATCGAGCAGTCCCTCGACGCGCTGACGGCGCTGCGCTTCGATCCGGACGCCCCGCTGGAGCACCTGATCGACACCGCCCTGACCGGCCTGACCGCCGGGCACGGCGAGGACGACGTCGCCATCCTCGCCACCCGGCTGGCCGACCCGGACCGAGGCCGGTCGGTCTGAGTGCCTCAGGCCTCACCAGGGTGCCAGGTCGGCCACTCCCAGGGGTGGTCCTGCCACTCGACCTGTTCGGGGTCCGCCAGGTCGATCTGCGGGAAGAGGCGGGTCGCCTCCGCACGGAACTCCTGCTGATCGACCGGCTCCCACAGGTGCCCCTTGAAGCGCACCAGGCGGTACCGGCTGTCGCTGCTCATCGCGGCGATCTCGATCAGCGGTTCATGGCTCTCGTTCGCGTTCATACCACCAGGCTGCTCCTCCCCCCAGGCGCACGCCCAGCGAGCGGACCGATTGCCCACGGCAGGCTCTTGACCAGCGGGAAATTAGGCGCACACTGGCTGTACACCGGAATACCGGAGAGAGCCACACCGCCGACGCGGACGTCACGCCGGCCGTCCGAGTGACCCTGATCCAGGCTCTGGCCAGGCCCCCGGCCGGGCCCGCTCGGGCTCGGAGTGTTTCAGCGACGACTGACACTCACGAGCCGAGCCGGGGCCCGCCGGGGCCGCCGTCTGCCCACCGCCGCGCGTTCACCACCACCAGGTTTGAAGGCCCCCGCGCGAGCCAGGATTACGGGATGACCGAGCCGACGCTTGCCCTGCGCCTGTCCGACGAGGTGCGCGACGCCCTCGCCCACCGCCGTCCCGTGGTCGCCCTGGAGTCCACGATCATCGCCCACGGCCTGCCCCGACCGCGCAACCTGGCCGTGGCACGGGAGTTGGAGGAGCTGGTCCGGGCCGGCGGCGCCGTCCCGGCGACCGTCGCGGTGCTGGACGGCACGGCCCGGGTCGGCCTCGACGAGGCGGAGCTGGCCCGGGTCGCCGAGGACCCGGCGCTGCGCAAGCTCGGCTTCCGCGACCTGGCCCCGGCGCTGGCGACCGGCGCGAGCGGGGCGACCACCGTCTCCGGCACGGCCTTCCTGGCCGCCCGGGCCGGGATCCGGGTCTTCGCCACCGGCGGCCTCGGCGGCGTGCACCGGGGCTGGGCCAGCACCCTGGACGAGTCGGCCGACCTCACCCTGCTCTCCCGGACCCGGATCACCGTGGTCTGCGCCGGGGTGAAGTCGATCCTGGACGTACCCGCCACCCTGGAGCGGCTGGAGACCCTGGGCATCACCGTACTCGGCTACCGCACCGCCGAGTTCCCCGGCTTCTACCTGAGCAGTTCCGGCCGCCCGGTCGACTGGACGGTCCAGCAGGCGGGAGAGGTCGCACAGTTGATGCTCCGTCAGGATCAACTCGGCGCCCTGGAGGCCGCCCTGGTGGTGGCCAACCCGGTACCCGCCGAGGAGCAGCTGGATCCGCTGCTGCACGACCGGGTGCTCGCCGAGGGACTGGCGGCGGCCGAACTGGCGGGCGCCACCGGACAGGCCGCGACGCCGTTCCTGCTCGCCCACCTGGCCGAGCACACCAAGGGCGCCTCGCTGGAGGCCAACCTGGCCGCGGTGCGCGGCAACGTCCGCCTCGCCGCCGAGATCGCCGCGCACTGGGCGGGGACGCAGCAGTGACCGGCGCGCCCGGCGCGCTGCTGGTGATCGGCGACATCGCCACCGACATCGTGGCCCTGCTCGGCGCCCCGCTCGCCCCGCACACCGACACCGCCGCGCGGATCACCCTGCGCCCCGGCGGCTCGGCGGCCAACACCGCTGCCTGGGCCGCCCGTTCAGGCGCCGAGACGCGGCTGCTCGCCAGGGTCGGGGCCGACTTCGCCGACTGGCACCGGGCCGAGCTGCTCGCCGCCGGCGTGCGACCCGCCCTGACGGTCGATCGACAGGCCGCCACCGCGACGGTGATCGCGCTGGTGGACGCGGCGGCCGAGCGCAGCTTCGTGACCGACAGCGGCGCCGCCCACCACCTGGGCCCCGCGGACTGGGACCCGGCGCTGCTCGTGGGCGCGGGCCGGCTGCACCTCTCCGGCTATCTGCTCTTCTGCGTGCCAGGCCGGGCGCTGGCCGGGCTCGCGATCGCCGCCGCCCGGGCCGCGCAGGTGCCGGTGAGCGTCGATCCGTCCTCCACCGGCTTCATCGAACAGCTCGGCGTCGACGCCTTCCTGGCCGCGATCGAGGGCGCCGACCTGCTGCTGCCCAACCTGGCCGAGGCCCGCCTGCTGAGCGGCGCCACCGACCCGGCCGAGGCCGCCGAGCGGCTCAGCGCCGCCTTCGGGCAGGTCGTCGTGACCCTGGGCCCGGCCGGGGCGCTCGCCGCCGAGGCCGGCGCGGTGCTGGCCCACGTCCCCGGCGTGCCGGCCTCGGCAGTGGACAGCACGGGTGCGGGCGACGCCTTCACCGGCGCCTTCCTGGCCGCCCGACTGCGCGGCGCCGACCTCGCCGCGGCCACCGCCGCCGGCTGCCGCGCGGGGGCCGACGCGGTCAGCGTGATAGGCGGGCGGCCGATCTGACGTATCGTCAACCAGCAGCTCCGTTGGCGAACTTCGCCAGCAGCGTGGCGGTGGCCGTGCGGACCACCTGCCGCACCTGGTCCGGCACCCCGGGGCAACTGTCGTCGCGCAGCGCGCAGACCCAGTTCTCCGTCCCCGCGTCGAAGACCCCGGCCCGGCTCGGCGCGGTGTAGTAGGTGGCGTCGGCCGTGGTCGCGGGCCCGAAGGCGCAGGCCACCGGCGAGTGCGCCAGCACGGTCAGCGGCGCGGGCGCCGGGTTCACCGGGTCGACGTGGTCCGACTCGGGGCCCACCAGCCCGGCCAGCCGCTGCCCGGCGAGCACCCCGCTGCCGGCCCAGATCCAGTGCCCCGGATCCGCCACCACCAGCGGCCCGTTGGTGCTCGAGTAGCAGGCGTAGCCCTGCCCGGTCAGCGCGTTCTGCGGGTCGGCGTCCGGCGGATCCGGCCAGTTCCCGGTGACCTGGGCGTCGTCCTTGCCGTAGAGCGGATCCTCCTGCGGCACCTTGTAGTTGACCTCGACCCGGTCGGCGCCCAGCGCGGAGGACTCGAAGCGGATCCGGCGATAGATCGCGTTGGCGCCGAGGAAGGCCAGGTTGGCCCCGTGATCGCGGGCCGCGGTGAGGGTGGCGCGCATGGCGGGCGACCAGTACTCGTCATGTCCCTCGCTCACCACCGCCGCGGCGCCGGCCAGCGCGCCCGGGTCCTGCTCCAGGTCGAGTCCGGTGCGGTAGGCCAGCGGCAGCCCGAGCTGCTCCGCGTACACCACCAGCGGCTGCTCCAGGGTGAAGAAGTCCGCCGCGCCGTCCTCGTCCTGGTACGGCCGGTCGTAGGCGACCGCTCGGGCCCTGGTCGCCGCGGTGCCGTCCGGGCCGGTGTAGAGGTTGGCGCCGCCCCAGGTGTTGTAGGCCTGGTAGGAGGTCACCGGCTGGAGCAGCACCACCCGGCCGGCCGTCGCGGGGGACTCGACGGTCAGCGGCACCCAGCGCTGCCCGCCGGAGGCCGCGTCCAGTCGCAGCAGGTAGGACCCCGGCGGCCAGCCGTCGGTGGGCACGGTCAGGCTCGGCCGCCAGGGCGCGACGGCGGTGCCGCGCCCGTCCACCACGGCGGCCGCCTGGCGCTCGCCCACCGCCGGCGCCGAGGTCCACACCAGCCGCGCCCGCGCGCCGCCGTACCAGCCGAAGCGGTACGCGCGCACGGTGAACGAGCTCGCCCGCGTGGAGACCAGCAGCCGCACCGCCGTCCCGGGGCGGACGCCCACGTGGTCGGCATAGCCCTGGATCTCGTCGGGGGCTCCCGGCCGGGTGATGGCCCAGTCCGCCGTGCCGGGCAGCGCGTTCTCGCCGCGCACGCTCCAGGAGCCCGTGCTGCCGGCGTCGGGCGACCCGTGTCCCGTCCCGCCCGAGCAGCCACCGAGCGCGGGCCCGGCGCAGACCACCAGGACCGCCGGGACCGCCAGCAGGCGGACACCGCGCGGCAGCCCGGATCGACCGGCGCCGCTCACTCCTCGCCGCGCTCACCCCGCTGCGCGCGGGTGGCCTCGTCGGCCGCCCGCTCGGCGGCCCTGACCTCGGCGGCCACCTCCTCGGCGGGGCGGCGCAGCAGGGTGCCGCCGTGCCGGGCGGCCAGCTCGTCGGCCGGCTCGTGATGGCGCTCGTGCAGTTCCACGATCAGCATCGCGCACCCCTCGGCCAGGTCCTTGCTGTACACCAGCAGGCCCTCGGCCCCCTCCTCGAAGTGTCGCCACTCGGCGGCCCCGCCCACCACCGTGCCGGCCGTCCAGCCGAGCAGCACACCGATCGGGCCGCCGAACAGCCCGAGCAGGCCGCCGACGATCCCGCTGGCCACGGTCGGCGCCCCGGCGCCGCGCACCCAGCTCTCGGGCGTGTCCAGCACCCCCTGGGCCGAGCGCCGCAGCACCGCCGCCTGCCGCGCCCCGGGCAGTTCCTTCGCCTCCGTGAAGGCGGCGTGCGCGGCGGCCGGATCGTCGAAGGTGACGAAGAGCATCGTGTGAGTGTCGTCCGACATCGTTTTCCTCTCCAGGGCCACTCCGGGACAGCTCCAGGGCGGTACGGTGCAGGCTATCGGGCACGGTAGCTGACCCGGTGTCAGCAACCGCGTCCGTCCGGGTGGCTCGGCACACCCCGCCGACGCTGCGACACGCGCGACCGAAGGGGCCGGTGTCATGGTGCTGACCAGTGCGGAAGCGGACAATCGGCCCATGTCGCTACGCGCCGCGCTCACCGTTCCCGCCCGCTACGGCTCGCTGGTGGCCGGCATGCTGCCGGTGCTCGCCTTCCCCGCGCTCAACCTGGCGCCGCTGGCCTGGGTCGGCCTGATCCCGGCGCTGCTGCTGTTCCGCGCCGCCCCGCGGGCGCGTGAAGCCGCCGTGCGCGGCTGGTGGTTCGGCACCGGGTACGTGCTGGCCGCGATGTACTGGCTGCTGCCCTCGGTGGGTCCGGCGCTGCCGCTGATCGCGATCGTCTTCGGCGCGCTGCAGACCGGCCTCGGCCTGGCGGCCTGGGCGCTGCTGCGGCCCCCGCTGACGGCGCGTCGGGCGCTGGCGGCGCTGGTCGTGCTGCCGTCGGTCTGGGTGGTCGCCGAGTTCGCCCGCTCCTGGCAAGCCCTCGGCGGCCCGTGGGCGCTGCTCGGCGCCACCCAGTGGCAGCACCCCGCGGTGCTGGCGCTGGCCTCGATCGGCGGCGTCTGGCTGCTCAGCGCCGTGCTGGTCGCGGTCAACACCGCCGTGCTGATCGCGCTGCTCGCCGCGCGCGGCGCCGTCCGGGCGCTCGGCGCGCTGACCGCCGTCGCCCTGCTGCTCGCCGGCCCCGCCGCCTTCGCGCTCACCGCCGCCCCGCGTCCGGTGCGCTCCGCCACCCTGGCCCTGGTGCAGCCGGGCCTCACCCCCGACGGGGCCTCCCGGCTGGACGCCTCGGCCGCGCTCACCACCGCCCTGACGGACCGTCCGGACCTGGTGGTCTGGGGCGAGAGCAGTGTCACCACCGACCTGGCCAGGGACACCGCCGCGCTCACCCGGCTGCGCGCGCTCGCCGCGACCACCGGCAGCGAGCTGCTGGTCAACGAGGACGCCCGGAAGGCCGACGGGAACATCTCCAAGGACGCGGTGCTGATCGACCAGGGCGGCATCCAGGCCCGGTACGCCAAGATGCGCCTGGTCCCGTTCGGCGAGTACATCCCGTTCCGCTCGGCGCTCGGCTGGCTGACCGGGATCAGCAAGGCGGCCGCCGAGAACCGCACCCCGGGCCACAGCTTCCACCTCTTCGAGCCGGTCGACCGCACCGGGCAACCGCTGCCGACCGGGGTGCTGATCTGCTTCGAGTCGGCCTTCCCCGACCTGTCCAGGACCGCCGTCCTGCAAGGCGCGCAGCTGCTCGTCTACCAGTCCGCGACCTCCACCTTCCAGCACAGCTGGGCCCCCGAGCAGCACGCCTCACTGGCCGCCCTGCGGGCCGCCGAGACCGGACGCCCGGTGGTGCAGGCCGCCCTGACCGGCGTGTCGGTGGCCTTCGACGCCCAGGGCCGCGAGCTGGCCCGCTACGGCACCGGACAGCGCGGCGTGCTCACCGTCCGGCTCGCACTGCCCGCACCCGGCGCCCGCACCTGGTACGACCGGATCGGTGATGTGGTGCCGTGGACGGCCCTGGCCGTCACCGTCGCCGCCGCACTCCACGCGCTGCGCTCCCGGCGCCGTCGCCCGGCGCGCGGCACCGTGCCGGCGCCGGCCGAGGAGCGGCACCCGGCGGCGCAGGGTTAGGGCGTTACTCCTTGCGGGCCCGGCTCGGCTGCACCCGGCGCGGCTCCCCCGGCATCTTCGGGTGGTCCGGCGGGTAGGGCAGTTCACCCAGCCCCTCGTCGCGCTCCTGCCGGTCCGCCAGCTCCAGCACCGCCTCGATCCCGAAGGCCTGCCCGGCCATCTCGGCGAACGGATCGCCCAGCTCGGCCAGCCGGGCCGGCACGGTGCGCAGCGTGAAGTCGCCGGGCGCGGCGGCGTCCAGCTCCGGCCAGCGCAGCGGGGTGGAGACGGTGGCCTCGGGGCGGGCCCGCAGCGAGTAGGCGGAGGCGATGGTGCGGTCGCGGGCCATCTGGTTGTAGTCCACGAAGACCTTCACGCCCCGCTCCTCCTTCCACCAGTGCGTGGTGACCCGCTCCGGCATCCGCCGCTCCAGCTCCCGGCCGAGCGCGATGGCGCAACGCCGCACCTCGGCGAAGTGCCAGTCGGCGCGGATCGGCACGTAGACGTGCAGGCCGCGCCCGCCGGAGGTCTTGGGCCAGCCGGTCAGCCCGTACTCCGCGAGCACCTCGCGCAGCTGGTGGGCGGCACGCACCGCATCGGAGAAGTCGGTGCCCGGCTGCGGGTCGAGGTCCAGGCGCAGCTCGTCGGGCCGGTCGGTGTCGCCGCGGCGCACCGGCCACGGGTGGAAGGTGAGGCAGCCCAGGTTCGCCGCCCAGAGCACGGCGGCCGGTTCGCTCGGGCAGATCTCGTCGGCGAACCGCCCGCTGGGGAAGGCGATCCGGGCGGTCGGCAGCCAGTCGGGCGTGTTCTTCGGGGCCCGCTTCTGGTAGAAGAACTCGCCCTCGATCCCGTCCGGGAACCGCTGCAGGGTGGTCGGCCGGTCGCGCAGCCCGCGCAGCGCCGCCTCGGCGACCGCCTGGTAGTAGTGCGCGACGTCCAGCTTGGTGTAGCCGGGGCCGGGGTAGTACACCTTGCCGGGGTTGGACAGCCTGACCGTCCGCTCCCCGACCTGCAGCTCAACGGCTTCGCCCATGTGTTCCACGCTAGATCCACGCGCTGCGGGCCGCGCGCGGGTGACGCACCATCAGTGCCATGGACCTTCCCGTGCTGCCCCCCGTCGAGCCGATGCTGGCCAAGGCGGTGGACGAGATCCCGGCCGGCCTGCACTACGAGGCCAAGTGGGACGGATTCCGGGCGATCGTCTTCCGCGACGGCGACGAGGTGGAGCTGGCCAGCCGCACCGGCAAGTCGCTGGCCCGCTACTTCCCTGAGCTGCTCGACGCCTGCCGCACCGAACTGCCGCCGCGTTGCGTGCTGGACGGCGAGATCGTCATCGCGCACGACGGGCGGCTGCACTTCGAGGAGTTGCAGGAGCGGATCCACCCGGCGGCCTCCCGGGTGCGCAAGCTCGCGGTCGAGAACCCGGCCAGCCTCATCGCCTTCGACCTGCTCGCGCTGGGCGACCGCTCGCTGATGGCCGAACCGCTCGCCGAGCGCCGCGCCGCGCTGGTCCGGGCGCTGGCCGGGGCCGGCCCCTGGGTCCACCTGGCGCCCGCCACCACCGATCGGGAGCTGGCCCGGACCTGGTTCACCAGGTTCGAGGGCGCGGGCCTGGACGGGATCGTGGCCAAGCCCCTGGACCAGCCCTACCGTCCGGGCGTCCGCGCGATGTTCAAGATCAAGCACGGCCGGACCGCGGACTGCGTGGTGGCCGGCTACCGCGAGCACAAGGACGGCCAGGGCGTCGGCTCGCTGCTGCTCGGCCTGTACGACACGGCCGGCCGGCTGCAGCACGTAGGCGTCTGCGCCTCGTTCACCGCCGCCCGCCGGCGGGAGCTGGCCGGGGAGCTGGCCCCGCTGCGGCTGGCCGACCCGGCCGAGCACCCGTGGGCGGCCTGGACCGAGGAGAGCGCGCACGAGGCGAGCCGGATGCCCGGCGCGCCCAGCCGGTGGAGCGGCGGCAAGGACGCGCGGTGGGTCGCGCTCCGCCCTGAACTGGTGTGCGAGGTCGCGTACGATCACATGGAAGGGACCCGGTTCCGGCACACCACCCGCTTCCAGCGGTGGCGGCCCGACCGGTCCCCCGAAAGCTGTGACTACGGCCAGCTGGAGGAGCCGGTCGGCTACGACCTGGCGCAGCTGCTGGCCGACGGCGGGGAGCCGGAGCGCTGAGGCCCGACGGTGCGTCCCACGGTGGAAGGGCCGAAAGGACAGCAGGTGAGGATCATGGTCCTCTCACGGCAGGAGGCTCGGGAGAGCCGACGGATCGAGGCCAGGCTGATGGCCGAGGATCCCGTGCTGGCCCGAAGATTCGAGCAGTGGCGGCGCAGCCGCGAGCGGGTCGCCGAGGCGGCCGTGCTCGCCACCGGGCGGACCCCGTCGCTGGGGCCGGGCAGCCCGTCGACCCGGCTGCGCCAGCTGTGGCACGAGATCCTGCGCGGCCGGATCCCGCTGCCGTGACCATGCGGTCCGCCGGGTGAGCCCGGCCGTCGTCCCCCGATCGGCCGTACCCGATCGGCCAGGCCGCCCGGCGGACCGTTCGATTTGGCACCATCGTTTCAGGGGACACGCGAGGCCGAGAAGGTGAGAGCGGATGTCCACTGACGCGATCGTGCTGCTGAAGCAGGAGCACAAGGAGCTGCAACAGCTCTTCAGGGACTATCGCGCCCTCGACCCCGGCGAGGTCGCGGCGCGTGGCGAGCTGGCGCAGCAGATCGTGCACGACCTCACGGTCCACGCCTACCTGGTGGACGAGGTGCTGTATCCGCTGGTCAGCGCGCTGCTGCGGGATCCGGCCCACGAGGCGCTGCGCGACTACCGGGACCACACCGCGATCGACCGCCTCTGCGAGGAGGTGGCCGCCCGGCCCGCCACCGACCAGAGCTTCGCCGGCCTGGTGGACGCGCTGCTGTCGGCCGCCGCCCAGCAGATGAGCCAGGAGGAGCGCGAGTGGTTCCCGCGGCTGCGGGCCACGCTGCGCCGCAAGGACCTGCAGGAGATCGGCACCCGGCTGCTCGCGGTGCGCGAGACCGCGCCGCGCCACCGGCCCGGTCCGGTTTCCGGCGCTCCGCAGGGGGCACCGGGGTAGACAGGGGGGTCACGACCCGCGAGGTCGACCACCGAGGAGGCACCCGCCATGCGACCGACCGCCACCACGGACGGCGTTGCCGACGGCATCGCGGCCCGCGACCTGCAGGACGAGCGCCTGCTGCACGAGCTGGAACAGCTCCACCGGACCCGGCACGAGACCTTCATGTACGGGTCCGACGACGCCCTGCGGCATCACACCGAGCGCTCGGCCGCGCTGGAGGCGGAGTACCTGCGCCGTTTCCCGAACCGCCTGGTCACCGCCGGCCGTACCCGCTCCGGCGCCCGCGCCCGGGAGAGCGCCGCCCGGATCGAGGCCACCCCGCAGTGACACCCGACGCCGGTCACAGGAGGCCCCGATGAGCCGCGAGCGCACCGAGCAGCGGCAGCGCGAGGTGCTGCGCCTGTACCGCGAAGCGCTTGCCTCCTTCGGCCGCCGGGTGCAGGGGGTGGCGCCCAACCAGTGGCCGGCGCCGACCCCGTGTGCCGCGTGGCCGGTCCGCGAGCTGGTCAACCACCTCACCGCGGAGCAGCTCTGGGCGCCCGAGCTGCTGCTCGGCGCCACCCTGGCGGAGGTCGGCGACCGGTTCGCCGGGGACGTGCTGGGCGCCGACCCGGCCGCCGGCTGGGCCCGGGCGGCTGCCGGCGCCCGCGCCGCGTTCGGCGTGCCGCACGCACTGATGCTGACCGTGCACCTCTCCTACGGCGACCGCCCGGCGCTGGCCTACTGCGCGCAGCTCACCGTCGACCTGGCGGTGCACACCTGGGACCTGGCCCGGGCCACCGGTCAGGACACCCATCTCGCACCCGAGCTGGTGGAGTTCGCGCTGCGCGAGGTCGCCCCGTACACCGATCGACTGGCGGCCAGCGAGCGCTTCGCCGCACCGGTGCCCACCGCGCCGGACGCCGCCCCGCAGACCCGGCTGCTCGGCCTGGTCGGTCGGCTGGCCACGCCCTTTCCGGCCGTCGATCCGGAGCTCGCCGACTGAGACTGTCGGATCGCTGAACGCTTGCTGAACGTCCGCTGAATGCCCGGCTGACACCAGGTCAGTTCCGCGCCGACGAACCGTCAACCGCACCGCCCGCCCCGGTCGCGAGACGGGGCCGACCGTCGGATATCGTCCCGCTCTCAGACGCAACGACTCCGGCGGGTCCCAGGACCGGCCGGGTTCGTGCGCGCCACACTCTGCGCACCTACGTTCAGGGAGCAAGCTTCGTGCACCACCCTCTGCGCCGGATTCTTCCGGCACTGGCGGCCCTCGGCATAGCCGCGGCCGCCCCGCTCGTCACCGCAGGGCCCGCCCAGGCCCACGAGAGCTGCGGTGACGCCGCGATCGAGTACTCGGTCGACAACGGCGCCCACTGGCAGACCGGCGGCCGGATGTCCGCGCCGCACGGCACCATCCAGGTCCGGCTGGACGGCGACGTCAGCAAGGGCTGCTCGTACCAGGTCTCGCTGGCCTCGTACAGCACCCAGGGCCCCACCTGGGGCACCTCGGGCACCCAGACCTTCCTCGGCTGGGCGACCACCACACTGAGCCAGGACCACCGGCAGGCGACGCTGGACATCAGCAGCAGCCTGCCGCCCTGCTTCGGACAGATCGACCTCTACAACGGCGCCACCAAGTACGACGGGGTCAGCGGCCCGCTGCCCAAGTACCCGAACGGCGTCTTCCCCGACAACCTGATCACCGCGTGGAACGGCGGCACCGCCTGCCAGGGCACTCCGCCGCCCACCCCGCCGCCCTCCCCGAGCCCGTCGGACTCGGCCCCCGCCCCGACCGGTCCCACCACCCCGCCGCCGGCGAACGGCACGCCCAGCGGCGGCTCGACCCCGTCCGCCCCGAAGCCGCCGGTCACCAAGCCGTCCGCCCCGGTCAGCGGCACGGTCAAGCCGAGCACCTCGGCCGCCCCCATCACGGTGGCGAGCCCTTCGGTGCCCTCGGCTCCTGCCACCGGTGAGCCGGTCGGCACGCCGTCGGTCAAGCCGGTCTCCGCCACGCCCACCAACCTGGCCTTCACCGGCACCAACGGTGGCCAGCTGGTCACCTTCGGCGTGGGCGGCGCCGTGCTGCTCGCCGCCGGCGTCGGCGCGGTGGTCTTCACCCGCCGCCGCAACGCGCACCGCTGACGTCCGGAGACAACGTCACGCCCGTGGGACCGGCCCGGCCGGTACCACGGGCGTTTCGCTACTCCTGGGGCTGCCGGCCCGCCGCGCCCCGCACCTCGAGGCCGGCCAGCAGCGTGGTGGTGGCCGCCGCGATGGCCGCGACCGCCTGGTCGAACACCGCACGGTTGTGCGCGGCCGGGGCCCGGAAGCCGGAGACCTTGCGGACGTACTGCAGGGCGGCGGCGTGGATGTCCTCCTCGGTGACCTCGAGCTGGACGGGCGGGCGGAGAGTCTTGATGCTTCGGCACATGCCTCCAGTCTGCTCCCTGCGGGCCTGCGAGCGGGAGCGGCCCGGAGAGCGGCCGGTCAGGTCGTGTAGCCGGAGTTCAGTTCGACGTACTCCGGCGTCAAGTCACATCCGTAGACCGTGAATTCACCGTCACCGAGACCCAGGTCCACGCCGATGACGACCTCCGCCCCGGTCAGGTACGCCGCGGCCGCGGCCAGCCGCTCCTCGTCCGGCTCGTCCGGGAACATCTCCAACGCGCCGTAGCGGATGGTCGTTCTCGCCGGGTCGAGGTCGGCGTCCTCGTCGAGTTTGCCGATCGCCATCGCCACCCGGCCCCAGTTGGGATCGGCACCGTGCACGGAGGTCTTCACCAGCGGGGAGTTGACCACCGACTTGCCGACCCGCTTCGCCTGGGCCGCGTCCCGGGCGCCGGTCACCCGGACCTCGAGGAGCTTGCTCGCCCCCTCCCCGTCGGAGGCGATGTCCCGCACCAGGGCGAGCGCCGCCTGGTACAGCACCTCCTCGAAGGCGGCGGGATCGACCGGCCCGGCCTGGCCGTTGGCGAAGATCGCGGCGGTGTCGCTGGTGGAGGTGTCGGTGTCGATGCTCAGCGCGTTGAAGGTCCGGTCCATCACCCGCCGGAAGACCGCGTCCAGTTCGGCGGCCGGCAGGTCGGCGTCGGTGAAGAAGAAGGTGAGCAGGGTGGCCATGTTCGGCTCGATCATCCCGACGCCCTTGGCGATCCCGGCCAACACCGCGTCGCCGCAGCGCAGGTGGACGGACTTGGCGCGGGTGTCCGTGGTCATGATGGCCGCAGCGGCGGCCTGGAAGTCGGCCGGCGGCAGCGGCTCGGGGATCCGGGCGATGCCCGCCCGGATCGACTCCATCGGGTAGGGCCGCCCGATCACCCCGGTCGAGCCGATCACCAGCTGCTCGGGCGCCACCCCCACCGCCTGGGCGACCAGCCGCCGGGCCTCCGCCGCGTGCGCGGCGCCGGCCTTCCCGGTGGCCACGTTCGCGTTGCGGGAGATCACCACCATGCCCCGGGCGTCCTGGCGGGCCGCGTCACCCCGGCTGAGCAGCACGCTGGGGCCGGCGAACCGGGAGCGGGTGAAGACGGCGGCCGAGACCGCGGGCGTCTCGGAGAGGACGACGGCGAAGTCGTCGGCAGTGTCCTTCAGGCCCATGTTGGCCGTGTACGAGACGAATCCGCGTGGCAGCGACTGGCCCATCATTCCACCCCTGTCTGGATATATATACTAGCTGACGCATATATTAACAGCTGCGGCGCTCGCCGGCCGAGTACGGCCACCGCGACCCGGGACCCCCCTGCCACGGCGTGTCACCGGCGCCCGAGCCCCCGCACCGAGCGAGCATGAGGCCATGCTGCTGGCCGACCTCGCCCGGACCTCGCGCGAGGTCGCCGCCACCTCGGCCCGCTCGCGCAAGACCGCCCTGCTCGCCGAGCTGTTCCGGGCCACCGAGCCGGCCGAGGCGCCGATGGTGATCACCTACCTCGCCGGACGGCTGCCGCAGGGCCGGCTCGGGGTGGGCTGGAGCGTGCTCGCCGAGCCCGTCCCGGCCGCCCCGACGGCAAGCCTGACGGTCCATCAGGTCGACGCGGCACTGACCGGGCTGGCCGCCGTGCGCGGCACCGGTGCGCAGGCCGAGCGGCGCCGGCTACTGGTCACGCTGCTGGGCGCGGCCACCGAACCCGAGCAGGAGTTCCTGATCCGGCTGATCGGCGGCGAGGTGCGCCAAGGCGCCCTGGACGCGCTCGCGGTGGACGCGCTGGCAGCCGCGAGCGAGGCGCCCGCCGAGCAGGTGCGCCGGGCGGTGATGCTCGGCGGCACGCTGGGCGCGGTGGCGAGGGCACTGCTGGCCGAGGGCCCGGACGCGCTGGCGCGGTTCCGGCTGACCGTCGGCCGCCCGGTGCTGCCGATGCTCGCGCACACCGCCAAGAGCGTCGAGGAGGCGCTGGACCGGCTCGGCCCGTGCGCGGTGGAGGAGAAGCTGGACGGGATCCGGATCCAGGTGCACCGGGACGGCGGCACGGTGCGGATCTTCACCCGGACCCTGGAGGAGATCACCGACCGGCTGCCCGAGGTGGTGGCCGCCGCGCTGGCGCTGCCCGCCGAGCGGGCGGTGCTGGACGGTGAGGTGATCGCGGTGGACCCGACCACCGGTCGGCCGCGCCCGTTCCAGGAGATCGCAGGGCGGGTCGGCTCGCGGCTGGACGTCCCCGGCGCCACCGAGTCGCTGCCGCTCTCCCCCGCCTTCTTCGACCTGCTCACGCTGGACGGCCGGGAGCTGCTGGAACTGCCCACCGAGGACCGGCATGCCGAGCTGGACCGGTTGGTGCCGGCGCCGCTTCGGGTGCGCCGGCTGGTGGTGGCCGACCCCGCCGACCCGGCCGCGCGGCAGGCGGCCACCGCGTTCACCGAGGCCGCGCTGGCCCGCGGCCAGGAGGGCGTGGTGGTCAAGGCGCTCGACGCCCCCTACACGGCCGGGCGCCGTGGCAGCGCCTGGCTGAAGGTGAAGCCGGTGCACACCCTTGACCTGGTGGTACTGGCCGCCGAGTGGGGCCACGGGCGCCGGGCCGGGCGACTGTCGAACCTGCACCTGGGCGCGCGACGGCCGGACGGCTCGTTCGCGATGCTCGGCAAGACCTTCAAGGGCCTGACCGACGTGCTGCTCGCCTGGCAGACCGAGCAGTTGGAGCGGCTCGCGGTGGAGCGGCCCGCCTGGGGCGTGCGGGTGCGGCCCGACCTGGTGGTGGAGATCGCATTCGACGGGGTGCAGCGCTCCCCGCGCTACCCGGACGGGGTCACCCTGCGCTTCGCCCGAGTCCTGCGCTACCGGAGCGACAAGTCGGCCGCCGAGGCGGACACCGTCGAGGCGGTGCGGGCGCTGCTGCCGAAAGAAGCCTGAGCTTCCGGAAGAATCCCGAGGCTCCGGAAATATCTGCTGAGTCAGATACTGTTGAGTCAGATGACAGTCCGGGCAGCCGCCGGACCCGTATCTCCGAGGAGAACCCTGATGTCCCAGATCGCAGTCTTCGGCGCCAACGGCACCATCGGCAGCGCCATCGTGCGCGAGGCGCTGCACCGCGGCCACCAGGTCACCGCCGTGGTCCGCGACCCCGCCAAGATCACCGAGAGCCACCCGTCGCTCACCGTGACCAAGGGCGACGTGCTCGACCCCGCCTCGGTCCGCTCGGCGGCCGCCGGACGGGACGTGCTGGTCAGCGCGGTCGGCGGCGGGGACGGCCCGGGCCACCTGGCCACCATCGAGCCCGCCGCCCGCTCCCTGGTCGAGGGCCTGCGCGCGCTCGGCGACCAGGCGCCACGGCTGATCTCGGTCGGTGGCGCCGGCTCGCTGCGCACCCCGGACGGCAGCCTGGTCTGGGACGCGCCGGGCCTGCCCGAGTGGCTGCTGCAGATCATGCACGCGCACGGCGACGCGCTCGACTACTACCGCACCGTCAGCGACGTCAGCTGGACCAGCCTCAGCCCGGCGGCGACGATCGAGCCCGGCGAGCGCACCGGTGACTACCGCACCGCGCAGGAGCAGCTGGTCGCCGCCGCGGACGGCACCAGCAGGATCTCGGTCGAGGACTACGCGGTGGCCGTGATCGACGAGATCGAGCAGCCCCAGCACCTGGGCGAGCGGTTCGCCTGCGGCTACTGACGGCGCGTCGGCCGCCGGTCCCGACTGGACCGGCGGCGTCGGCGTCCGTCCGTCCGTCCGCCCCTGAATGGAGACCCCACCGTGCCGGATCCCGATCAACCACTTCACCGCGCCGCGCAGGTGGCCGCCGACCCCGGGATCCAGGCGATCGGCGTGCTGCTCAACACCTCCGCGCTGATCGAGCGGCTGCTGGGCGGCGCGATCCAGCACGAGGCGGGGATCAGCCACTCGATGTTCGAGGTGCTGCTGATCCTGGCCGCCGAGCCGGACGGGACCCCGATGAGCCGGCTCTCCGGCGGCCTGGTGCTCACCAGCGGCGGCGCGACCCGGCTGATCGACCGGATGATCGAGGCCGGCCTGGTCACCCGTACCCCGTCACCCACCGACCGGCGGGTGCAGCTGGTCGCCATGACCGACCACGGCGAGCAGACCCTGCTCACGGCCGCCGCCGCGCACACCCGTGAGGCGCGCCGCCTGCTGCGCGGCGCCCTCTCCGAGGCCGAGGCGGCCGGCATGGTCGACGCGCTGGACCGGCTGGGCCGCCACGCCCGCACCGAACTGCCGCCACTGGGCTGAGCGTTCGGCCAGGTCGCCGAGCGCACGGCCACCTCAGGGCGCGGTGTTGCCCGGCCGCCCGTGCAACCGGCCCGACCAGTGCGGCTCGACGCTCGCCCACCCGGCGGCCCAGTCACGCAGCGCGCGGCGCTCCAACGCGCGGCGGCGCAGCACGTGGCCGGTGAGGACGGTCGCGCTCAGCAGCAGCCAGACCCCGGTGCCGATCCCGGCCGCCAGCACGGCCAGGCCCACCGCGCTCGGGGGCGAGCCGCCGAGGCGGCCGTCGTCGGTCACCCACACCGGGAGCGTGTCGCCCGCCAGAGCCGACCGGGGCAAGTCGATCCGGGCGGTCCCGGTGTGCCCGGGCGGGTAGTTCCAACGCACCGTCACCCGGTCGCCGCCGTCGAAGCGGTAGGCGGGTGCGGTGGCGTCAGGACGGGGCGGGCCGAGCACCTCGGCGGGGAGCTGGTGCAGGTGCGCGGCCCGGGCGGCGGCCTGCCGGGGCGCGCTCGCCACCCCGCGGACGGACAGCAGCGAGCCGAGCAGCAGCGCCAGGATCAGGCCGAGCGCCGCCAGCAGCCGGCCCCGGCTGCGGGCCCGGTCCAGCGGCCGCCCGAGCGGGCCGAGATCGCCGCCGAACGCCTGGCTCAGCTGGCGGCCGAGCGCGCGCAGCGGCCGGCGCCGAGGCCCGCGCGGAGGTGGGTCGGGGTGGGGTCCAGGGTTGCGCCGCACGGTCATCCCTCCCCTTCCGTGCCGCACTGACAATCCGACGATAACTCAGATAGTGGCGTTTGCAGCAAGGTCGGCGAGCGACCTCGTCACCCCTCGGTACCGGCCGGGTAGACGCCGAAGCTCGCGCCCTGCGGATCGCGCAGGACCGCGATCCGGCGGCCACCGGCCAGGTCCATCGGCGCCATCAGCGTCTCGGCACCGAGCCGGCCGGCCTCCCGCACCGTGTCGTCCACGCTGGTCACCGCGAAGTACGGCCGCCAGTGCGCCGGCACCGAGGCCGGGAAGTGCTCGTCCATCCGCATCATGCCGCCGAAGTCGGCGCCGTCGATCCCCCATTGGGTGTACCACTCGCCCGCCGTCACGCTCCAGTCGAGGACCTCGGGGTAGAAGCGGGTGGCCCTGGGCACGTCCCGGGTCAGCAGCTCGACCCAGCCGAGGGAACCGGGCTGGTTGAAGACGGCGGCGCCGCCGAACGCGCGCGGCTGCCAGAGCGCGAAGACCGCCCCGGCCGGGTCGGCGACCACCGCGAACCGGCCGGCGTCGAAGACATCCAGCGGCCCGAGCACCACCCGCCCGCCCGCCTCGGTGACGGCCGTGGCGGTGGCGTCCGCGTCGGTGACGGCGAACGAGACGGCCCAGGCGCTCGACTGGCCGGGCGCGTAGAGCGGCGTCAGCGCGGCCACCGGGGCGTCCTCGCGCAGCAGCATGGTGTAGCCGCCGGCCTCGGGACGCGGGTCGGTCTCGGCGCGCCAGCCGAAGAGTTCGCCGTAGAACACCTGGCCGGCGGCCGGGTCCGCCGTCCCCAGTTCGACCCAGCACGGGCCACCGGTGACCACGCGGTCGATCTTCACCTGACGCTCCTTCAGAGACGTGACATGCCCGGCGACTTTAGCGCCCGCGTCACACCCCACCAGGGCAGCGCGCCCGGGCCGGACGGGCGATTCGGCGCGGTCGCTCCAAGGTGGTCACTCCCGCCCGGCCCCGGTCTCGGTGGCCCGGCTGATCCGCTCGCCCAGCCGTCGCAGGTGGTCCACGAGTTCGGCCGGTTCCTCGACCCGGAACTCGCACCCCAGTGCCAGCAGCCGGAAGCCGATCCACTCCAGGCTGTCGGCGGTCGTCCGCATCCGGCAGCTCTCCTCGTCCACCTCCGTCAGCTCCACCGGTGCCCCGCCGAGGCTCCGGACCGCCTGCGCCAGCGGCAGCCGGAGCAGCACCACCGCGCGGTGGACCTCCCCGCGCAGCCGCAGCTTCGTCGCCACGTACGCGGCCGCGTCCGGCGCCGGCAGCTCACGCGGCGGCACCCGGACGCCGGTCGGCAGGGGCGCTTCCATCCGGTCGACCCGGAAGATCCGCCAGTCCTCGCGGTCGTTGTCGTAGGCCACCAGGTACCAGCGCCGCCCGGTCGCCACCAGCCGGTGCGGCTCGACCAGGCGCCGGCTCTCCGCGCCGTCCGCGGCCCGATAGGCGAACCGCAGCCGCTCCGGCCCCGCCACCGCACCGGCCAGCACCGCCAGCAGTTCCGGATCGACGCCCTGGCCCGCCCCCGGCAGCGGCACCGTGGCCGCACCCAGGGTGCTCACCCGGTGCCGCAGCCGGGCCGGCAGCACCTGGGCGAGCTTGGCCAGCGCCCGCACCGAGGCCTCCTCGATCCCGCTGACCGCGCTGCCGGCCGCCGTGCGCAGGCCGACCGCGATGGCCACCGCCTCCTCGTCGTCCAGCAGCAGCGGGGGCATCGCCTTGCCCGCCGCCAGCCGGTAGCCGCCACTCGCGCCGCGGCTGGCCTGGACGGGGTAGCCCAGGTCCCGCAGCCGTTCGACGTCGCGGCGGATGGTGCGCGGGGTCACGCTCAACCGCTCGGCCAGTTCACTGCCGGGCCACTCGCGCGGGGTCTGCAGCAGCGAGAGCAGGTTCAGCAGGCGGGCGGGGGTGTCGGTGGTCACGGGGTCCAGGATGCCGGAGAACTGGGACAGGATCTGACCTAGATGGCCCCTGTCGTCCTTCTTCTCGCCAAGCCGGGTCGGCTTCGCGACGGACCGGTGGGCTGACCAACCCGGTCGGCGGGTCCATCGCCGCCAACAGGGTGAAGAAGTCCGTATGCAGTTAACCGTCGCATCATCAGGTGGTGCATTCTCGTCGTCAGCACGGGTCGAAATCCTCGGCCCGCCGGATAAGGGGAATACGCATGCGAATTCGCACCGCCCTGATCGGCTTTGCCGTGGCCGGCCTCACGGTCGTCGGCACCGCCACCACCGCCAGCGCGCACAGCTTCGCCGGCTACCACGCCGACATGCACAGCCACAACAACACCGTGGTGGCCGGCCACGGCATGGTCGCCGAGAACCTCCAGGGCCAGGGTGGCTCGGAGAGCGGCTTCACCGCCGGCGAGTGAATTCCGCCGGGCCGCGCATTCCGAACTGATTGCGCGATCCGGTGAAAAGCGCCGGGTGGCTGAGGATCCGTCAGCCACCCGGCGCGCTCATGGGGGGTCAGCTCGGCTGCCGGACCGCGGGCCCGGCCCAGCCGTGCACCGCGTGCTCCAGGTCGGCCAGCAGGTCGGCGGCCGGCACCTCCAGCACCTCGCAGCGGGCGTGGGCCCGGCAGTACCGCGCCACCGAGCCGTGCCGCAGCCGGGACACCCGGCCCGGGCGGCCCGCACCGACCACCAGCAGGTCACCGGGCCGGTCGGCGGCCGCCACCAGGGCGGGTCCGGCCTCCGCGCGCACCACCAGCGGGCTGAGCAGCAGCCCGGCGGGGTAGCCGCCGAACGCCTGCTCGAACATCACGTCCAGCCGGCGCCGGGCCGCGTGCGCCAACTCGGAGAGCGGGCGCAGCGGCTCGTCGGCGGGCAGCCAGGCGGCCACCGGCACCAGTTCCGCGCCCCGCCGCTGGGCCTCGCGCACCGCGCGGTGGACCGCCGCCAGCGAACTCACCGAGCCGCTGACCCCGACGATGACCCGTGCTCCCTCGGCCATGGCGACCGCTTCCTCTCCGCGGGCCGCCCGCCCGCGCCGACCGCTTTCGACGCGCCCGGGAACCGGCTCCGACCTCCATTGGACCCCTCATGACCTGCGCCGACACCGGCCCTTGACGCTTGCCGTACGTCGCGGCGCCGTTCCTTGACGGATCCACTACGCGGCCGGATCCGCCACCCGGCGGCGGTCGGCCGGCAGGGGCGGCCGGCGGGGCCGTCCAACGGGGTCAGCCGGCCTCGCGGCCGTCGCGGTGCAGCAGCAGCAACGCCGCGTCGTCCTCCGCCTCCAGCCGCACGCCGAGCCGGTCGCGCACGTGATCGGCCAGTGCGGGCAGCTGCCCGGGGCCGGCCGCCAGCACCGCCGCCAGCCGGGCCAGACCCAACTCCAGGTCCTCCCCCGGCCGTTCCACCAGGCCGTCGGTGTACAGCAGCAAGGTGTCGCCGGGCGCGAGATGGAAGTCGGTGTGCGGGTAGCCGTCCGGCAGCCAGTCGGCGGGCAGGCCGAGCGGCAGGCCGGTGGCCACCTCGACCCGGCCCACCGTGCCGTCGGCGTGTCGGACCAGCGGCGGCAGGTGGCCCGCGTTGGCCGCCCTGACCTGGCCGGTGGCGAGCGAGACCTGGAGGTAGAGGCAGGTGGCGAAACGGTCGGCGTGCAGCTCGGCGAGGAAGGCCGAGGCGCGGGCCAGCACCTCGGCGCTGCTGTGCCCCTCGGCGGCGTAGGCGGTCATCGCGATCCGCAGCTGCCCCATGATCGCGGCGGCCTCGGTGTCGTGGCCCTGCACGTCGCCGATGGCCACCCCGACCACCGCGTCGGCCAGCGGTACCGCGTCGTACCAGTCCCCGCCGATCCAGACGCCCTCGCGCGCGGTGCGGTAGCGCACGGTGAGCGCGCCGCCGGTGATCGTCGGCAGGTGGCGCGGCAGCATCGCGTTCTGCAGCCCGGCGGCGATCTCCCGGGACTGGTCGACCAGCATCGCGCGCTGCAGCGACTGGGCGATGGCACTGGCCAGGGTGGTCAGCAAGGTGCGGTCCTCGCTGCTGAAGCTGCGCTTGCCCTCGTAGACCAGGGCGAGCGCGCCGATCGGACGGCCCTGGGCGGTCAGCGGCAGGAACGCGGCGGCGGTCGCCAGGCTGTCGGTCAACTGGTCGGCCAGGTCCGGGTACCGGCTGGCGAAGAGCTCGCGCGAGGTGAAGAAGGCGGGCTCGCCGGAGCGGACCACGTCGTTCAGCGGTCGGGGCTCGGTCAGCCGGGCCTGGTGCATCGCGCGGACCCGGACGTTCACCCGCCCGACCGCGCCGACCAGCTTGACCCTTCCCTGGTCGACCACGCCCAGCGTGACGCCCTGCGCGCCGAGCCGGCGCATGCTCTGATCCCCCGTCAGCACGGCCACCACGTCGTCCACGCTGAGCGCCTCGCCCAGCGCCCGGGCCACCTCGCCCAGCTCGGTCTCCTGGCGCTGGCGGTCGTCCTCGGCCATCAGCCGCAGCGCCGAGTAGGAGAGCTCCTGGGTCGCGTCGCGCACCACACCGACCACCCGGGTGCCCGCGTGCTCCGGATCGCGGATCACCTGGCCCTGGGTGTGGGTCCAGCGCATCGAGCCGTCCCGGCGGCGGATCCGGAAGTAGCTGCTGTACGAGTCGCTGCGACCGGCCCGGATGTCCTCCACCAGCTTGAAGAGCCGGATCACCTCCTCCACCGGGAGCCGCCGGGAGAGCCCGGCCGCCATCCCGTCGTACTCGTCCGGCCGCAGGTCGAAGACGGCCAGGCCGGGGGCGTCCAGGGTGAAGCGGCCGGTGGCCGGATCCCACTCGAAACAGCCGACGCCGGTGGCGGCCATCGCCTCCAGCGGGTCGACGTGCGGCTGCGGGCGGTCGGTCATCCGCCGCTGACGGGGTGTTCGCCGGTGCCCCGATCGCTCCGGGCGGGCCGGACCACCACGGCCGGGCACGGGGCGTGCTCGAGCACATGCCGGCTGACCGAGCCGAGCAGCACACCAGCGAAGCCACCCAGCCCCCGGCTCCCCACCACCACCAGCTCAGCGGCCCGGGCTTGGGCGAGCAGCGTGGCCGACGGCAGACCGGGCAGCACCACCTGCAGGACCGGCACGGCTGCCTTGCCCCCGGTCACCCGCTCGACCGCCTCGCTGAGCACCTGGGCCGCCAGGTGCTCCGGGTCGATCCCTTCCGGCGGCGTCGCACCACCGGCCAGCGCGTAGTAGCCGGGCAACTCCCAGGCGATCACGGCCTCCACCACGTCCGCGCCGGTCACCCGCGCCTGCTCGATCGCCCAGCGCAGCGCCGCCGCGGCCGCCGGCGAGCCGTCCACGCCGACCACGATCCGCCTCCTGTCCACCATCGCGCTCACTCCCTTGCCGCGGCCACGGACAGCTCGCGCCGGGCCGGCGCGCGGGTCGGCTCGAAGCAGTGGCTGGAGCGATCGCCGGCTCCGCGGGCGGAGGGCAGCGTCATGGCGGATCACCTGACTCGACGTGGGACTGAGCGGCTGCTGCCACCCTCACCCGGGCCGCTGACCGCCGCCACCCGGGTTCGGCCACTCCGGCGCGGCGGGGTAGCGGCGCGCCGTGCCGGTCGCGCAGGATCAGGGGTTATGGAGAGTCAACTGCGGTTGAAGAGCCGCCAGGGACGCTGGGTGGTGCTGGCCGCCGCGCTCGGTTCTGGCATGGCGATGCTCGACGGCACGGTGGTGAACGTGGCGCTGCCGAGCATCGGGCGGGATCTCGGCGCCTCGCTGTCCGCGTTGCAGTGGACGGTGAACGCCTACCTGCTCACGCTGGCCGGGCTGATCCTGCTCGGTGGCTCGCTCGGCGACCGCTACGGGCGGCGCCGGGTCTTCGTGATCGGCGTCTGCTGGTTCGCCGCCGCCTCCGGGCTGTGCGCGATCGCGCCCACCGTCGGGCTGCTGATCGCCGCCCGCGCGTTGCAGGGCGTCGGCGGCGCGCTGCTGACGCCCGGCTCGCTCGCGCTGCTCCAGGCCTCCTTCCATCCGGACGACCGCTCGGCGGCGGTCGGCGCCTGGTCGGGCCTGGGCGGGGTGGCCACGGCGGTGGGACCGTTCCTCGGCGGCTGGCTGGTCAGCGGCCCGGGCTGGCGGTGGATCTTCGTGATCAACCTGCCGGTCGCGGTGCTGGTCGCGGTGCTGACCCTGCGCCATGTGCCGGAGAGCCGCGACGAGCAGGCCACCGGGCGCTTCGACGTTCCCGGCGCGGTGCTGGCGGCGCTCGCGCTCGGCGGGGTCACCTACGCGCTGACGGCGGCGGGCAACAAGGTGACGGCGGCGGTCTGGGTGTCGGCCGTCGCGGGCCTGCTGCTGGGCGCCGCCTTCGTGGCCGTCGAGCGGCGCAGCCCGCAGCCGATGATGCCGCTGGAACTCTTCGACTCGCGCCTGTTCACCGTGATCAATCTGGTGACGCTCGGCGTCTACGGCGCGCTGGGCGGGGTGTTCTTCTTCCTCCAGGTGCAGTTGCAGACCGTGGCCGGCTTCGACCCGCTGGTCGCCGGGGTGGCCTTCGCACCCGTCACCGTGCTGATGCTGCTGCTGTCCGCCCGTTCGGGCCGGCTCGCCACCCGGATCGGCCCGCGGCTGCAGCTGACCGCCGGGCCGCTGATCGCCGCGGGCGGCGTGCTGCTGATGCTGCGGATCGGCCCGCACGCCTCGTACTGGACGGACGTGCTGCCCGCGGCCGTAGTCTTCGGAGTCGGCCTGACGGCGCTGGTGGCGCCGCTGACCGCGACCGTGCTGGCGGCGGTGGACGTGCACCGGGCCGGCATCGCCAGCGGGGTGAACAACGCCGCCGCGCGCGCCGCCGGCCTGCTGGCGGTCGCGGCGCTGCCGCTGCTGACCGGCCTGAGCGGCGAGGAGTACCAGGTGCCGAGCGCGGTGGACTCGGCCTTCCGCACCGCCGTGCTGATCTGCGCGGGAGTGCTCGCGGGCTCCGGCCTGCTGGCGCTGGTCACCGTGCCGGGGCGCCCGCCGGCGCCGGCAGCCGAGCCGGACAGCACCTGGTACTGCGGCACCACCGCGCCGCCGGTGGATCCTGGGCACTCGCGCCCCGGATCCACCAGCTCCTGACTGAGCGTCAGAGGATGGCGCCCGGCGCGTACTTGGCGGCCTCCGGGTAGGCGGCGGCAACCGCCTCGACCCGGCGGACCACCTCGGCCACCTGGGCCCCGGCCGCGCCGGTGAAGGAGAGCCGGTCGGCCAGCAGCGCGTCCAGCGCGGCCCGGTCCAGCGGCATCCGGTCGTCGGCGGCCAGCCGGTCGAGCAGCTCGTTCTCGCGCGCGCCGCCGCGCATCGCGAGCGCGGAGGCCACTGCGTGCTCCTTGATGATCTCGTGCCCGACCTCACGGCCGACGCCGGCGCGCACCGCGCCCATCAGGACCTTGGTGGTGGCCAGGAACGGCAGGTAGCGGTCCAGTTCGGCCTCGATCACGGCCGGGAAGGCGCCGAACTCGTCGAGCACCGTCAGGAAGGTCTCCAGCAGGCCGTCGAAGGCGAAGAACGCGTCCGGCAGGGCGACCCGGCGGACCACCGAGCAGGAGACGTCGCCCTCGTTCCACTGGTCGCCGGCCAGCTCGGCGGTCATCGAGGCGTAGCCGCGCAGGATCACCGCGAGGCCGTTGACCCGCTCGCAGGAGCGGGTGTTCATCTTGTGCGGCATCGCGGAGGATCCGACCTGACCCTCCTTGAAGCCCTCGGTCACCAGCTCGTGACCGGCCATCAGGCGGATCGTCTTGGCCAGGCTGGACGGCGCGGCGGACAGCTGGACCAGGGCGGTGAGCACCTCGAAGTCCAGCGAGCGCGGGTAGACCTGGCCGACCGAGGTGAAGACGTTCTCGAAGCCCAGGTGGCCGGCCACCCGGCGCTCCAGGTCGGCGAGCTTCCGGTCGTCGCCACCCAGCAGGTCGAGCATGTCCTGAGCGGTGCCGACCGGGCCCTTGATCCCGCGCAGCGGGTAGCGGGCGATCAGCTCCTCGAGCCGGGCGAAGGCGACCAGCAGCTCGTCGGCGATGCTGGCGAACCGCTTGCCGAGCGTGGTGGCCTGCGCGGCGACGTTGTGCGAGCGACCGGCCATCACCAGCTCGGCGTGCTCGGCGGCGAGCCGGCCCAGGCGCACCAGCACGGCGACGGTGCGGTCCCGGACGTGCTCCAGCGACTGGCGGATCTGCAGCTGCTCGACGTTCTCGGTCAGATCCCGGGAGGTCATCCCCTTGTGGATCTGCTCGTGGCCCGCGAGCTCGCTGAACTCCTCGATCCGGGCCTTCACGTCGTGCCGGGTGACCCGCTCACGGCGGGCGATGGAGGCGAGGTCGACCTGGTCGATCACCCGCTCGTAGTCGGCGACCGCACTCTCGGGCACCTCGATGCCCAGATCCTGCTGGGCCTTGAGGACGGCGAGCCACAGGTGGCGTTCGAGGACCACCTTGTGCTCGGGGGACCACAGCTGGGCCAGGGTCGCCGAGGCGTACCGGGCGGCCAGGACATTGGGGATCTGGGGCTTGGCGCTCACGCTTCGCAAGGTTAACAGTCGAGGTCAGCCCAGTGTCGACGGCCCCAGCGCCGCTGGTAGGACCGGCCCTACAACTCCAGCAGGCCCTTGCCCAGCGTGGTCAGCCCGCCCGCCAGCGCGAGCAGCAACACCAGGGTGCGGGCCCGGTGTTCGGGCACCCGTCCGGCCAGCTCGCGCCCGATCAGCGCGCCGAGGCCGAGCGCCACGGCCACCGCCAGCCAGGACGGGCGGCTGAGCCTGGGCGTCCCCTTGACCAGCACCGACAGGAGGTTCACCAGCAGGCCGTAGAACTGGGCGTTCGGCACGAACTCGCGCACCGTCCAGCCCTCGTTCACCGCGTACAGCGACAGGGCCGGGCCACCCACCCCGGCCGAGGCGTTCATGAAGCCGCTGGCCGCCCCCGCCGCCAGCGCCCCGCGCAGTCCGCGCAGCGCGGCCACCCGGGTGCCGCAGATCACCAGCAGCACCGCGACGCTGACCAGCAGGCCCATCCCGGCCAGCAGCTGCGGCTCGGGCAGCCGGGCCGCCACCCAGGCGCCGGCCGGCACGCTCAGGGCGGCGGCCGCCACCAGCGGCACCATCGCGCCGGGGCGGACCTGGCGCCAGCTGGTCGCCAGCCCGATCGCGCTGATCGCCCCGGCCGCACAGTTGGCCAGCACCACCCCGGGGCCCGCGCCCAGCAGCAGCACCAGCGCGGGCGCGGCGACCAGCGCGAAGCCGATCCCCGCCATCCGCTGCACCGAGGCACCGGCCAGCACCACCACGCCCAGCAGCAGCACGCCTTCCCACCCGTGTGTCACCGCCATGCCCCCGAACGATCGATTGCGACCGGGCACACGCAATCAGACGGCCGCCCTCGGCGTCCAGCCGCCGGTCCGGCGGTTGGACGCCGAGGGCGGCCGGCGGACCCCGAGGGTCAGTTGCCCAGCAGCGGCAGCAGCTGCCGGCACATCGTCAGCAGACCGGCACGCTGCTCCTCGCTGAGCGAGTCCAGCGCCCGGTGCGCCCTGGTCATGTCCGCGCGGATCTTCAGCAGCACCTCGTGCCCCTGGTCGGTGATGGTGACGATCTTCACCCGACGGTCGCTCGCGGCCGCCTCCCGACGGGCCAGACCCAGCCCCTCCAGGCGGTCGACGATGCCGGTCACGTTGGAGGCGTCGCAGCCGAGCCGACCGGCCAGCGCCCGCATCGGCACCGGCTCCAGCACCACGCCGAGCGCCTTGGCCTGGGAGGAGCTGAGCCCGTGCCGGCCGGCGGCGGCGGCGAAGTCGAGGAAGTAGGCGGCGCTCACGGCCGCCACCGCCTCCATCAGAGCGGGGGTGCTGACGGGGGGTGCGAGGGTGGTCATGGCATCCATGAGATCACAGGACGCATAAAACTTTTATCCAGTCCAGTGTTGAGTTCGGCAAACAACCGGGCCGGGAGCGACCGCCGCTCAGGCCACCAGCTGCGCGAAGAGCCGCGCCAGCTCCGCCGCCGGGTCGGCGGTCAGCCCGGTGTGCACCGGCCCGGGCTGGACCACGGCACTGCGCGGCGCCGTCAGCCAGCGGAACCGCTGCCCGGGACTGTCACCGGCCGCAGGGCCCGCGGCCGGGCCGCCGGCGCAGATGCCTTCGATCCCGCGCAGCGCCCGCGCCACCGCGTCGAGGTCGACCGCCGGGTCCAGCGCCAGCAGCTTCGCCTCGGGCAGCAGCGTGCGCACCACCAGCTCCTCGCGCCAGCGGCAGTACAGCAGCACCCCGAGGTTGACGCACTCACCGCGCTCGACCCGGGGCACCGCCCGGATCACCGCGTACTCGTAGTCGTGGCGCTCGGTCATGTCATGGCGCTCGGTCATCGGGTCGCCTCCGCAGAACGGGCGGGCAGCCAGTCGCGCGGCCCGGCCAGCCGCGCCAGCAACTGCGCGACGTAGGCGGCCCGGACGGCGGCGGGGTGCTCGAAACCGGGCTCGTCGAGCAGGAACTCCTCGGGGATCGCGTCCGCCGCCGCGGTCAGCAGCTCGGCGGTCACCCTCGGGGCCAGCTCCGCGTCGGCCGCCGCCAGGTCGCCGGCGAAGCGGCGCAGCGCGTGGTCGCCCGCGTCGTACGGGCGCCTGGTCCAGCCGGCCGCCCCGGCCCAGTGGTGGTGGAAGATCAGGCTCGCGCCGTGGTCGATCAGGTGCAGCCGTCCATCGGCCACCAGCAGGTTGGGATTGCGCCAGGACCGGTCGACGTTGCCGATCAGCGCGTCGAACCAGAGCACCCGGGCGGCCTGCTCGGGGTCCACCTGGAAGCAGAGCGGGTCGAAGTTGAACGCCCCGCTCAGGAACGCCAGGCCCACGTTGACCCCGCCGCTGGCGCGCATCTGCTCCTGGATCTGCTGCTCCGGCTCGCTGCGGGCCAGCACCGGATCGAGGTCGATCCGCACCAGCTCGGGCACCGCCAACCCCAGCGCCTGGGCGATCCGCCCCGCCAGCACCTCGGCCACCAGCGCCTTGGGCCCCTGCGCCGCGCCACTCCACTTGAGCGCGTACAGCCGGTGGTCGTCGGCCTCCACCAGGCCCGGCATCGAGCCGCCTTCTCGCAGTGGCGTCACGTAGCGGATCGCCGTCACCTCACGAAGCACGCGCCAACCCTACCCATCCGCCCGTGCTGCGGTGGCGCGCCCCCAGGGGCCATGCGAGGGTGGCCGGGACGTGGCGTGCCGTCACATGGGCCCCGCCGACTGCGAAGGAAGACAGCGATGGAACGTCCTCGGATCCTGGTGGTGGGCGGCGGTTTCGCCGGACTGGAGTGCGCCCGTCGGCTGGAGCGCAAGCTCGCCGCGACGGAGGCGCAGATCACCCTGGTCGCCCCGTTCAGTTATCAGCTGTACCTACCGCTGCTGCCGCACGTCGCCGCCGGGGTGCTCACCCCGCAGTCGGTGGCGGTCTCGCTGCGCCGCTCGCTGCACCGCACCGACATCATCCCGGGCGGTGCGATCGGGATCGATCCGCGGGCCAAGGTCTGCATCGTCCGCAAGATCACCGAGGAGGTGGTCACCGAGCCGTACGACTACCTGGTGCTGGCCCCCGGCAGCATCACCCGCACCTTCGACATCCCCGGCCTGACCGACCACGCGCGCGGGATGAAGACGCTGGCCGAGGCCGCGTACATCCGCGACCACGTGATCGCCCAGCTCGATCTCGCCTCGGCCACGCTGGACCAGGCCGAGCGCGAGTCCCGGCTGCAGTTCGTGGTGGTCGGCGGCGGCTACGCGGGCACCGAGACGGCGGCCTGCCTGCAGCGGCTGACCACCGCCGCGCTGGACCGCTACCCGCGGCTCGACCCGCGGCTGATCAAGTGGCATCTGATCGACATCGCGCCCAAGCTGATGCCCGAACTCGGCGAGCACCTCGGCACCCGGGCGCTGAAGGTGCTGCGCGACCGCGGTGTCGAGGTCTCGCTCGGCGTCTCGGTGGCCGAGGTCGGCGACACCACCGTGACCTTCACCGACGGACGGGTGATCCCCTCGCGCACGCTGATCTGGACCGCGGGCGTTGCGGCCAGCCCGCTGATCGGCACGCTGGACGCGGAGACGGTGCGCGGGCGGATCGCGGTGACCGCCGAGATGCGGGTGCCGCAGTTCGACGGCATCTTCGCGCTCGGCGACGCGGCGGCGGTGCCCGACCTGGCCAAGGGCGACGGCGCGGTCTGCCCGCCCACCGCGCAGCACTCGGCCCGCCAGGGCCGCAAGGTGGCGGACAACCTGGTCGCCGCGCTGCGCAACCAGCCGCTGGAGCCGTACTACCACAAGGACTTGGGCCTGGTGGTCGACCTGGGCGGCAAGGACGCGGTCTCCAAGCCGCTCGGCGTGGAGATGACCGGCGTGCCGGCCCAGCTGGTGGCGCGCGGCTACCACCTGATGGCGCTGCGGACCAACGTGGCCAAGCTGCGGGTCGGCGCCAGCTGGCTGCTGAACGCGACCGCGGGCGACGACTTCGTCCGGATCGGGTTCCTCTCCCAGCGGCCCGCCAAGCTGCGGGACTTCGAGTACACCGACGCGTACCTGACCAAGGAGCAGATCCGCGAGCACACCAGCTCGCTGCACGCCAAGCACTGAGCATCGCGCGTTCGAGCAGGTCACGCCGCCGATCCCCGACCGGGGATCGGCGGCGTGATCGTGCTTCCGGCGGCGGTCAGGAAGCCGTCAGGTACATCCCGGAGGCGTCCTCGCCGGGCGTGTTGCGGCACGCGAAGTCGCCGCTCTGCTGCGCCCAGAGCAGGGACAGGCAGCGGCTGAGGCCGAGCTGGGCGTAGTAGTTCGGGTGCATCGACTCCTGGGTGGTGCCCTGGGTGCTGAGCCCGGCGTCCAGGAAGCGGGCCCACTCGCTGGTGGTCGCGGACGGGCCCGCGCCCGGGGTGGCGAGCTGCGTGGCGGTCGAGCAGACCTCGCGGCCCTGCAGGAAGTCGCGCAGGTCGAGGAACTGCACGCCGTGGCTTGCCGCGACGGCCGCCAGGTTGTCGGAGATCTCCGGGACCAGCGAGTCGCGGGCCCAGTCGGAGTCGGCGTTCCAGAACGGGCAGCCGCCCGCGGACTCGCGCGTCCAGCCCGTCTCGGGGTACCGGTTCTCCGAGCTGCGCGGGATCGGCGACGGGTAGGACTGGAGCACGATCCGGTAGCTGCTCGGGCTGTAGCCGTCACCGGCCATCGCCGCCCGGATCTCGTCGATCGACTTGCCGACGTTCGCCATCGCGGTGGCCATCTTCGCGTCCACGGCGGCCTGTTCGGTGTCGTGGCAGTACGAGTCGTAGATCAGCCAGTCCTCGGCGCAGGTCTGGATGACGCTGCCGAAGGCCAGGTCGTTGCCGCCGATCGAGAGGGTGATCAGCTGGACCCTGTTCTGCGCCGCGACGGTGGCGAGCTGGTCGGCCTGCGGGGCCTCGCCCTTGTAGCTCTGGCCGCCGTCCACCGCGCGGAAGACGTCGGCGGTGGTGGCGCCGGAGCAGGCCAGGTTGATGCTGGTCTGCGCGATGCCGGTGGCGCCGGTGACCTCGGCCGAGTTCGAGCGGTCGCAGCCGCTGGCGTAGGTCGAGCCGTAGACCAGGCTGGGGTCGTAGCCGCTGCCGTTCCAGGCCAGGTCGGTGCCGGCGCGGTCGCCGCTGCTGGTGTCGCTGTTGCCCATCCAGCGGCCGGCCTCGCCGGAGATGTAGCTGTCCCCCAGGCTGACGCTCGCGGTGGGGCCCGAGGCGGCCCGAGCGGGGGCGGCGGCGACCGCCAGCAGGGCGGTGGCGCAGAGCGGGAGGGCGAGTGCGGCGGCGAGCAGCCGCTTGGCCGCGGGGACGCGCGTAGGGCTGTTCCAGGTTTCGGGCACGACGGAACTCCTGCGGTCAGCGGCTCCCCGGCGTGGGGTGGGGAACCGCTCTGGGTGAGGGAGAGCCGCCGGCCGGTGGCGCGATGAATGTGGCATGCGCGCGCCGGTTACCGCTAGGTAGCTGCAGTACCTTTTCCTGCCTTGTTACCGCTGCGTTAACTACTGTCGACTCGTCACCCGCCCCGGCTCAGATCTGCCGCGCCCCCGCCGTCGACCCCGCCAGCACGGTCGCCAGGTCGGCGGCCAGCCGCGGCGCCTCGGCCGGGTCCAGTTCGGCCACGCTGATCCGCACCCCGGGCGGGGACTGCACCCGGAACGCCGTCCCCGGGGCGACCACCCAGCCGCGCTGCAGCAGGCCGACCACGGTGCCGGTCTCCTCCGACACCGGGACCCAGACGTTCACCCCGCTCACGCCCTGGCCGACGATGCCGTGCGCGGCCAGCGCCGCCAACAGCGCCTCGCGGCGAGCGGCGTAGGCCTCGGCGACGCCGGCGGGGCGAGCGCCGTGGGTGCGCCAGAGCTCGGCGGTGGCGCGCTGCAGCAGATGGCTGACCCAGCCGGTGTCCAGGCGCTGGCGGCCGCGCAGCCGGTCGATGGTGGCCTGATCTCCCGTCAGCACGGCCAGCCGCAGGTCGGGCCCGAAGGCCTTGGCAGCCGAGCGGATCACCACCCAGCGGGAGACCACGGGACGGCGGTCGGCGGCGCAGGCCAGGGTGACGAACGGCAGCGCGGTGATGCCGTGCCCGTGGTCGTCCTCCAGTAGCAGCACGTCCGGGTGCCCGGCCAGCACGGCGCGCAGCTCGGCGGCCCGGCCGGCGGTGATCGCGGCGCCGGTCGGGTTCTGCGCCCGGCTGGTGACGACCAGCGCCCGGGCGCCGGCCGCCAGCGCGCCGGCCAGCGCCTCGGGGCGCGGCCCCTGGTCGTCCAGCGCGACCGGCAGGGTGCGCAGCCCGTGGGCGGGCAGCAGGTCGAGCAGGCTGCGCCACCCCGGGTCCTCGACGGCGACCGCGTCACCGGGCCGCAGCTGGGTGGCCAGCACCCGGTCGATCGCGTCCAACGCACCGTTGGTGACCGCGAACGCGCCCTCGGGCGCCCCGTCAGCCCGGAAGCCGGCAGCGGCGAGCTCGATCAGTTCGGGGTCGGTGGCGGGACGGCCGTAGAGCACGGGGTCCTGGTCGGCGGCGGCGGCGGCCACCGCGAGGGCGGGGGCGAGCGGCGGCAGCAGGCGCGGGTCGGGATTGCCGGACGCCAGGTTGCGGGCGCCCGGCGGGACGTCGAGCCGGACCTGGTCACGGTAGGTGGTGACCGGACGCGGGCGGATGCGGCTGCCCCGGCGCCCGGCGGTCTCGATCACCCCACGGTCGCGCAGCAGGCGGTAGGCGGCGGCCACGGTGTTCGGGTTGACCCCCAGCTCCTCGGCCAACTCGCGTAGCGGGGGCAGCGCTTGACCGGGCTGCAGCTCTCCCGCGCCGACCGCGCGTTCGACGTCGGCGGCGATGTCCGTGGCGCGGCGGCCCTGAATCCGATAGTCTCCTAGCACAAACATCATTATGCACTAGTACATAGGGGGTTGTCATGTCGGAGCCTCGCACCGAGCAGCAGGAACGGTACGCCCGCACCCCGCGCACCACGCCCACCCGCTACAAGGAGCGGGCGAGCTGGGAGCGGGCCGAGATCCACGCGGTCCTCGACACCGCCTGGGTCTGCCACCTGGGCTTCGTGGCGGACGGCGCGCCGGTGGTGCTGCCGACGATCTTCGCCCGGGTCGACGACCGGCTCTACCTGCACGGCTCCACCGGCAGCCGCCCGCTGCGGGCGGCCGGCGGCGCTGCCGGCCTGCCGGTCTGCGTGACGGTCACCCAGGTGGACGGCCTGGTGCTGACCAAGTCGGCCTTCAACCACTCCGTCAACTTCCGCTCGGTCGTCGCGCACGGCGTCGCCGAGCAGGTCACCGACCCGGCCGAGCTGGCGGTGGCGCTCGACGCGCTGGTCGACCAGGCGATCCCGGGGCGCTCGGCGGACGTCCGCGCGGCCAGTCCGAAGGAGCTGGCCAAGACGGCGGTGATCCGACTGGTACTCGACGAGGTCTCGGCCAAGTCGCGCAACGACGGCGCGTCGGACGACCCGGAGGACGCGGACCTGCCGTACTGGTCCGGCGTGGTGCCGGTGTCGACCGTCTACGGCACGCCGCAGCCGCACCCGGGCACCGAGCGCGAGTTGCCCGGGTACCTGCGGGGATTCCAGCCGGGTGGCGGCACGGAGATCCAGCACATCTGAATGACCATGGGCATGCCAGATGCATTCCGGGGTTACGGAGCCGCCGCCTGAGCTGACGGAGCGGCCACGCGACACGCCGATGACGTCCAGGAACTGACTCCCGCTCGGCTCCCGGCCCGAATAGCATCGTCCCCGCGGGCCGCCGTGGCCCGGTCCGCGGCTCACCAGGAGATGCCCGATGGCCGAACCCCCCTCCGGGGCGCAGAACACCACCTTCCCGAGCAACGGAGGCCAGGCGCACGGCTACCTCGCGCTGCCGCCCGAGGGACGCGGGCCAGGGCTGGTGGTGGTGCAGGAGTGGTGGGGTCTGACCACGCACATGACCTCGATGGTCGACCGGTTCGCCGCCGAGGGCTTCGTGACGCTGGCCCCCGACCTGTACGGCGGCGCCACCACGCACGACCGCGAGGAGGCCGCCAGGCTGCTGCAGGAGCTGCCGGCCGGGCGGGCGGTGCGCGACCTGCGCGGCGCCGTCGACTTCCTGCTCGGCCACCCGGCGCTGCTCGGGGACGCGGTCGCGGTGGTCGGCTTCTGCATGGGCGGCGGCTTCGCGCTCCGGCTGGCCGCGCAGGAGGGCGACAAGGTGGCGGCCGTGGTCCCGTTCTACGGGCTGCCGCGCGAACCCGACTACGACTACCGGGGGTTGACCGCCCACGTGCTGGGCCACTTCGCCGAGCGCGACCACGGGCTGCCCACGGCCACGGTGGACGAGGCGGCGATCCGGATCGGCGAGGCCACCGACCGCCGACCCGAGATCCACTTCTATCCCGCCGGGCACGCGTTCATGAACGACGAGAACCTGAACGGCACCTACGACCCGCTGCAGGCCCAGATCGCCTGGCGCCGCACCCTCAGCTTCCTGCGCGGGCACCTGGGCTGAGCCGCTCGCAGGTGAACCCCTTGACCACGACGGGATGCTGTCATGGGCATTCGGAGCATCCAAGTTGATTTTCGATCAGCTTCTACCAGTTTCCGATCGGTTTGTGCAGGGTAACTCCCCATACCTGTCCATACCTGTCCGTAACGTGGACAGGCATCCATGCCACCGTCATAGTCGGGCGAATGCCGAACCGAGCCACCACCACCGTCGGCCGCACGCCGAACCACCTCGAACCCCCGAGCACTCACAGCACGCCGACCCCGCGCAAGCACCGCGCCCGCCCGCTGTCCTGGGCCGGGCGCGACTACCTGATCCAGACCGGCGCCACCGTGGTCGGCGGCCTCGGCAACGCCGGCGCCCCGATCGCCACCGCCTTCGCGCTGCTGCGGATGGGCGGCGGGGCCGCCGAGATCGGCTACGTCACCGGCGCACGGCTGGCCGCCATCGTGCTCTTCCTGCTGATCGGCGGCGCGTTGGCCGACCGGCTGCCCCGGCACCGGGTGATGGTCGCGGCCAACCTCGGCAACGCGCTCTCCCAAGCGCTGCTGGCCGCCCTGGTGTTGACCGGTTCGGCCCGGCTCTGGCAGGTGGTGCTGCTGGCGGCGGCGAACGGGATCGGACAGGCCTTCTACGCCCCGGCGGCCGAGGGCATGATCATGGAGTCGGTCGAGCAGGAGCAGGCCCCGCGGGCCTTCGCGCTCTTCCGCACCGCGCTGAACTCCTCACTGATCGCCGGCGCGGCGCTGGGCGGCGCCCTGGTCGCGGTGGTCGGCCCCGGCTGGGTGCTGGCGCTGGACGCCGCCACGCTGGCCGCGGCCGGCGCGCTGCGGGTCCTGCTGCGCGACCCGGCACCCGCCGGACCCCCGGAGCAGCGCGCGGGCGACCCCGAAGCCAGCCGGGAGGCCGCACCCGGCATGCTGGCCGATCTGCGCGAGGGCTGGCGGGAGTTCACCTCCCGGCGCTGGCTCTGGGCGGTGGTGGTGCAGTACGGCGTGGTGAACGCCTGCCTGATCGCGGCCGAATCGGTGCTCGGCCCGATCGTGGCCGACCAGCGGCTCGGCGGGCCGCGGCCGTGGGGGCTGGTCAACGCGGCGATGGGCGCCGGGCTGGTGGCCGGCGGGCTGCTGATGGTCCGTTGGCAGCCCCGCCGGCTGCTGCTGGCCGGCACCTTCGGGATCCTGCTGTTCGCGGCGCCGGCCGCGACGCTTGCGGCCGGCGCGTCGCTGACCACGATCGGGTGCGCGATGTTCGCCTCGGGGGTCGGCGGGACGGTCTACGGAGTCTGCTGGATGATCGCGCTGCAGCAGGAGATCCCGGCGGCGAGCTTCTCCCGGGTGGCCGCCTACGACTGGTGCGGCTCGGTGGCGCTGGCACCGGTGGGCACCGCGGCGGCTGCCCCGCTGGCCGGCGGGCTCGGCCTGAACGGAGCGCTCTGGGCCTGCGCGGGCGGCATGACACTGCTGTCGCTGCTGGTGCTGGCGGTGCCCGAGGTACGGCGGCTGGCCCGGGCGTCGGCGCTGCCGCCCACGGTGGGCGGCGCCGCGGAGGCCGTCCCCTCCGGCGCGCAGGCCGCGGCCTGACGAGAACTCAGCACGTGGTACAGCGGCGGCGCGGCCAGCACGGTCAGCGCCGCGCCCGCCAGGAACGGGGCCCGCAGCCCGTAGGCGTGGGCCAGCACGCCGGCCAGCGCCGCACCGACGGCCAAGCCGCCGTTGGCCACCATCTGGTAGGCCATGCTGACTCGGCCGAGCAGTTGCTCCGGCACCAGGTCCTGGCGGAGCGAGACCGCCAGCACGCCCCAGGCCATGCTCAGCGCTCCGTAGCCGACCGTGGCGCACCCGGCCGGCAGCCAACTGCCGGTCAGCCCCGCGACGGTGAGCGCCAGGCCGGAGCCGAGCATGGTGACCAGCAGCGTCCAGCGGGTACCGAGCAGCCGGCCGAGCCGGGGCGCGGCCAGCGAGCCCAGCACCCCGCCGACCGCGAAGGCGGCGACCAGCAGTCCGTAGCCGACCGCGCCCAGCCGCAGGACCTCGCGCGCGTAGAGCACCAGGACCGCCAGCACGCCACCGAAGACCAGGTTGGCCGTCGCCGCCGCCAGGCAGAGCGCCCGCAGCAGCCGGTGCCGGGCCAGCCACCGCGCGCCCTCGGCCGCCTCGGCGAGCAGGCCACGCGCCGCCTGACGGTCCGTCAACGGCTCGGGGCGCCGGACCCGCAGGCTGCCGGGCAGCAGGAAGACCAGCACGGCCGCCAGTGCGAAGGAGAGCGCGTCCACCGCGAACGGCGCCAGCGCGGCGAGTCCGAAGCAGACGGTGCCCAACGGGGCGCCGAGCAGCGAGTCCGTCACCAGCGCGCCCGCCTGCAGCCGGCCGTTGGCCCGGGGCCGGTCGGCCGGTCGGACCACGGCCGGGACCACTCCGGCCCAACCCGCGTTGTAGAGGGTCTGACCGCAGCCGAGCAGGAAGCCGACCAGCGCGATCAGCGGAATCCGCGCGACCCCGAGCGCCACCGTGATCGCGAAGCCGGCGGCCAGCACCGCGCGGCAGGCGTCCACCGTCCAGAGCAGGCGCCGCCGGTCCACCCGGTCGGCCAGCGCCCCGGCCGGCAGGCTGAGCAGCAGCCAGGGCAGTTGTTCGGCGACGGCCACCAGCGCCAGGTCACGCGGATCTCCGGAGATCCGGGCGGCCAGCAGCGGCAGCGCGACGAAGCGCATGCCGTCACCGAGCGCGGAAACCGTGACCGAGGTCCAGAGCAGTCGGAAGCGCGGTCCCAGCGGCCCGGCGGCCGCTCCCCCAGTGGAAAACATGAACTAGACTCTGGTTCAGCTTTGAGGCCCTGTCAAGGAGTGCGATGACCGCGAGCGTCCCACCGCTGCCCGCCGGCGTGCTGCGCGAGCCGCAGCAGCAGCGCAGCCGGGAGAAGGTGGCCCGGATCCTGGCGGCCACGGCCCGGCTGCTGGAGCAGCACGACTACGACGAGGTCGGAACCAAGCTGATCGCCGCCGAGGCCGAGGTCTCGATCGGCGTGCTGTACCGGTTCTTCCCGGACAAGCACGCGATCGTCAGCACCCTGACGGTGCGCTGGCTGGACGAGTTCACGGCTCTCACCGAGCAGATCCTGAGCGGCCCGCTGCCCGCCACCGCGAGCGAGCTGGCCGCCCAACTGCTCGACGCGCACGCCCGGTTCCGCCGCGAGCAGCCGGGCTTCCACCGGCTCTGGTTCACCGGCCCCGCACTGCCCGCACTGCGCGAGTACGACGAGAACACCGATCGCCGGCTGGCCGGCGCCATCCGCACCGTCCTGGTGGACCGCTACGGCTACCCGGACACCCCCGCCTTCGCGCTGCGCGCCGACCTCGCGGTGGCGAGCGCCGGGCGCCTGCTCAACTCCGCCTTCCGCGACCGGCCCGAGGGTGACCCGGCGATCCTCGCCGAGATCCACCTCATGATGGAGCGCTGGCTGCTCGCCCGACCGGCCACCGGCGACTGAACCCCGGCCGTGCGGTACAACCTTCCGCCCCCGACGGCGGTCTCACCCCGTGAGGTCCGCCACCCCGGGAGGGAGATCCGTTGCCACGGCCGATGCAGCTCTTCATGTTTGACGGATCGTCAGACCAGTCGGCGGAATGCTGCTGGCTGGTCGAACTGGCCGGCGTGGACGGCCGCTGGTACGCGTACCGGGTGTACGCGTCCAAGCATGCGCACCCGGGCGACCTGTTCTGGTCCGCCCTGCACCACCACGACCAGGGCCCGCTGCCACGCGCGCTCGACCTCTTCGACAGCGCGCTGATCCGGCTGCTCGGCTGAGCCCGCAGGCGCGCACCCGGACGACGGCACCCGGCGTGCGGCTCGCCCGGGCCCCGCCTACGGTGCGTCAGGAGGGGGTGCGACCAAGTACGAAAGGTGAAAACTCCATGGCAGGGAAGTTCGAGCTGTACACCGACGAGAGCGGCATGCACCGGTTCCGGCTCAAGGCCAGCAACGGCTCGGTCATCGTGGTCGGCGATGCGCACGAGACCAAGGAATCGCTGCTGAAGAACATCGAGTCGCTCCGCAGGCTCGCCCCGTACGCGGAGGTCCGCGAGGCCAGCGGCAGCCCCGCGTAGCGGCCCGCGACGCGGTGGTGGGGAGCGGCCAGGCAGGCCGCTCCCCACCATCGTGCCCAAACCGGCCGGGCCAGACCTGCCGAATTGGCCCTGTCGAGCGCACACTGACTGCCCCTAGGCTCAGGGCATGCGCATCTCGATCATCGACGCCTTTACCGACCGACCCTTCGCCGGCAACCCGGCCGGGGTCTGCCTGCTGGAGACGGACGCGTGGCCCGCGGAGCGGTGGATGCGCCAGGTGGCCCGCGAGCTCAACCTCTCCGAGACCGCCTTCGTCCGCCCGCTGACCGACGGCGGCGAAGCCGACTGGGCGCTGCGCTGGTTCACCCCGATGACCGAGGTCCCGCTCTGCGGCCACGGCACGCTGGCCGCCACCCACGCGCTGCGCACCCAGGGCCTGGCCGGCCAGGGCCCGGTCCGGTTCAGCTCGCTGAGCGGCCTGCTGACCGCCACTCCCCGCGCCGACGGAATGATCAGCCTGGACTTCCCCGCAGCCCGACCGCAGGCCGCCGAGGTCCCGGACGGCCTGGCCGAGGCGCTCGGCAGCCCGGTGCTCGGCTGCCGCACCACCGGCGGCCTGGACATCCTGCTCGCCGAGTTGCGCAGCGAGCACGCCGTGCGCGGCCTGGCCCCGGACCTGGCGGGCATCACCCGCCAGCAGGCCCGCGGCGTGGTGGTCACCGCGCTCGCCGAAGACCCGTCCGACGGCTACGACTTCGTCTCGCGCTACTTCGCCCCGGCCGCCGGGGTGCCCGAGGACCCGGTGACCGGCAACGCGCACACGGTGCTGGCCCCGTTCTGGGCCGAGCGGCTCGGGCGCACCGTGCTGACCGGCTACCAGGCCTCGGCCCGCGGCGGGTTGGTCCACTGCGAGCTGCGCGGCCCGCGCGGCGAGAGCGGGCTGGGGACGCCCCCGGCCGACGGCTGGACGCGAGTGCTGCTGGCCGGCCACGCGGTCACCGTGCTGGACGGCGCGCTCAGCCCCTCGGCGGTGGCCAACTCGTCGGCAGGGCTCGACCCGTCAGCGCCGCGCCGCCCCTCGGCGACGTTCGATCCGGCCGCGACGCTCAGCCCGTCGGCAGCCAGCTGACGTGCCCCGCCAGCAGCGCGTAGCCGACGAAGGCGGTGGTGTCGATCAGCGCGTGCGCCACGGCCATCGGCATCACCCGGCCCCAACGCCGGTAGAGCAGGCAGAAGACGGCACCCATCACCATGTTCCCGATGAAACCGCCCACCCCCTGGTAGAGGTGGTAGGAGCCGCGCAGCACCGAGCTGGCCAGCACGATCGCCGGCCAGCTCCAACCGCGCTGTTCCAGGCGGCGGATCAGGTAGCCGAGCACCACCACCTCCTCCAGCACGGCGTTCTGGCAGGCGGAGCCGATCAGCACCGGGATCCGCCACCAGACGTCGGGCAGGCCGGAGGGCACCACCGTGAGGTTGAACCCGGCGGCCCGCGAGCCCAGGTAGAGGGCCAGCCCGCTGCCGCCGATCACGGCCGCCACCGCCGCGCCGCGCCCCAGGTCGGCGAGCTTGTGGCGCAGATCGAAGCCGAGCACCCGCAGGCTGGCCCCTTCGCGGATCAGCAGGTAGCCGACCAGCGCCACCGGCATCAGGCCGCGGCCGATGTAGTAGAGCTGGTAGGCCAGGTCGAGCCAGGGGCGACCCGGAGCGGCCGAGGAGTTCAGCGGGGCGACCTGCTGGCTGAGCGCGGCGTGCCGGGTGAGCGAGTCGACGAAGCTGATCGCCGCGTAGACGCCGCTCGCGCCGAGCGAGAGACCCAGGACGATCAGCAGCTCGAAGCCGAGCAGCCGCCGCCCGGGCGAGCCGGGCGGCAGGGTGTTCTCGGGGTGTGCGGGCGGTGCGATCGTCATGGCCGATCATCCTGTCATACCAGGATGAGCCGGGCCGTGACCTCGGAGGTCAGCCCACCGGCCAGGTGTGCACCGGCTCGCCGGCCCGCATCAGCTCCATGTAGCGCCGGGTCATGGTGGCCAGCGCGGTGGCGCGGTCCATGCCGTACCGCTCGCGGAGCTGGTGCACGGTGGCGGCCTGCCAGGACGCGCCGTTGGTCCGGCGCAGGCAGCGCTGCTCGATGATGCCCAGGTAGCGGTCCCGGTCGGCCGGCTGCACGCCCCAGGCGTCCAGGCCCTGGTGGGCCAGCGGCAGCAACTCACCGAGCACCAGGTCGACCACCGGTACCTCGGCGAGCGCGCCGCGGGCGCCGCGGCCCTGCCGGGGCCAGTGGATGGCGCTGTCGATGCCGTAGCGGGCGGCGGTCTGGAAGTTCTGGTCGGCGCGGTCGAACGGCAGCCTGGTCCAGATCGGCCGGCCCTGCTCGGCGAGCACCCGGACCAGGCCGTAGTAGAACGCGGCGTTGGCCAGCGTGTCGGCGACCGTCGGGCCGGCCGGCAGGCAGCGGTTCTCCACCCGCAGGTGCGGGACGCCGTCGGCCACGTCGTAGACCGGGCGGTTCCACCGGTAGACGGTGCCGTTGTGCAGCCGCATCTCGGCGAGCTTGGGGATGCCGCCGGAGGCCAGCACCTTGGCCGGGTCCTCGTCGTCGCAGATCGGCAGCAGCGCCGGGAAGTACCGCAGGTTCTCCGCGAACAGGTCCAGCACGGAGTCCACCCAGCGCTCGCCGAACCAGGTGATGGGGCGCACGCCCTGGGCCTTAAGCTCCGCCGAACGGGTGTCACAGGCCTGCTGGAAGAGCACCGGGCGGGTCTCCCGCCACAGCTCGCGGCCGAACAGGAAGGGCGAGTTGGCGCCCAGCGCCACCTGGACGGCAGCGATCGCCTGGGCGGCGTTCCAGACCGAGGCGAACCGGTCCGGAGTGACCTGGAGGTGCAGCTGCAGCGAGGTCGCCGCCGCCTCGGCCACCATGGTCACCGATTCGAGCACCAGGTGCTCCACGCCCTCGATGTCGAGCGCGATGTCCTCGCCGCGGGCCGCCATGATCTGGTCGCTGAGCAGGGTGTAGCGGTTGTTGTGCGACATCGACTCCAGGCCGGTGTGCTCCAGGCCCAGCGTCGGCAGCACGCCGACCATGATGATCCGGGCATCCGCCTCGGCGGCCCGCCGGTCGGCGTACCGCAGACCGGTGTCGATCTCCTCGCGCAGTTCCTCGAAGACGTGGCCGCTCAACCGGTGCGGGGCGATGTTGACCTCGATGTTGAACTGGCCCAGCTCGGTCTGGAAGTCGGCGGAGCCGATCGCCGCCAGCACCTGCTCGTTGCGCATCAGCGGCAGACCCTGTTCGTCGGCCAGGTTGAGCTCGATCTCCAGGCCGAGCACCGCCCTGGGCTTGTCGAACCGGCCCTCCACGAGCATTCGGTCCAGTGCCTCCTGACAGGCCTGCAGTTTGAGCCGGTACTGCTGCCGGTCAGCCAGGTCCGCGCGAGTCGCGATGACCTTCTCCCCCATGGATGCCCCCTTAGGCCGGTGCCACCGTGCACTGCATCATGCCCAGCCGGAAGATCGATACCCGACGCGACGCATTGCCTTGCGGCACAAGGGAACTGACGATTTCTCACCGCTAGGTCAACTTGCCGGGCAGGACGGAAGGTGATAAGAAGGTCACCCTGCGCACTTGTTCGAGTAGGCTGCGCCCCGCTTGTCGCCCCGGCCCCGGTTCGCTTTCCCGGGCTCGGGCGACACCCTCGCGTGCGGCGCAGTCCACCCGCGCGCCAAGCCCCGCGATCACGCCCAACCGGACCCGGCCATCTCGCGCCATGCCGGTATGCCGCTTTCGCACGCCGATCTCGCACGGAGAGGCGACCTGCCATGACCTTGCAAACGCCCCAGCCCCCGCCCAGCGCCCTGCGGGCCGTACTGGCCGCACTGAGTTCGCCCGCCGCCCTGCGCCAGCCAGGGGCCGCCGCGCTGCGCAGCCCCACCGCCACGCTGTCGCCCTCCCATCCATTGGCGGTGCACCAACTGCCGCCCGGGACGACGACGGCACGGGCGCTGGTCGCCGCGCCGCGCACGGGTTGGCGGTTCCTGATCGAGCACGGCGGGGCGGTGGTCGCGGCGGCCGAGGTGGTGAAGTCGGCAGAAGGCCACAGCTTCGCGCACTTCGCGGCCGGTCCCTACCTGGACTCCACGGTGCAGGCGCTGGCCCAGGCCTGGCAGCTGGTACAGGCTCAGCGCACCAGCCACCAGGCCCGGCTGCTGTCGATGCCGGGGCACTACGCCACGGCGCTCTGGCTGCACGGCATCGACGCCACTCCGGACGACGATCTGCTGATCCCACTGGCCCCGGCACCACTCGGGGTCACCGCCCACCGCGCCTATCCGGCCGGAGAACTCCTCGCCCTGCTCGCCCGGCCCGCGACGGCCACCGCCGCCAGAGCGGTGGCAACGACGGGCGCTCCGCTCGCGGCGGTGCCCGCGTTCTAGCCCGCCCCTCAGGCCACCGACCCGGGCTACCAGCCCCATCCTGACGGACTATCTCGTAGCCACCCGGCCGAACCAGAGCCGGGTGGCCCGTTTGTGCGCCCAAATCCCGGGGAGCCATCTGAATGGGTGATCTCTGGCCCGTAGTTGTGGCGCATGTCACCAAACAGCTGCGGGACGGGCCCGGGATGCCGACACTGGGAACCAGCGTGGAAGGACCACCTGTCCTACCCACAGACGCGCCGGTTCACACCTGGGCCGGCCGGACAGGATCCGACCACCGTCAACGGTGTTCCGGAGCCGCCGGGTCCGCGAGGACTCGGGCCGGTACCGCTGCGGGGGGCGTGGATCGTGAGTGAAGCGAGGTACCAGGATGTGCCAGCACCGACCTGAGTGTCCGTCGGCCGAATCCGCCGACCGGGAGGCCGCCGTCCCGGTCGCCCGACACCCCGAGCAGGGCTGGAGCCTGCTCTGCAACGGGGTCCTGCTCTTCGAGGACACCGGCGAACTGCTGCCGGACGGCCGGGTGATCGCGCCGCACCGGGCGCTGCTGATCGCCGCCTGATCCCGGGACGGCCGGCCCGATCAGACGAAGTCCCCTGCGGCGACCGCCGCAGGGGACTTCGTCGTCCGCCCTGGGATCAGGCGTCGTACTCGTCCAGCGGCGGGCAGGAGCAGACCAGGTGACGGTCGCCGTAGGCGCCGTCGATCCGGCGCACCGGCGGCCAGTACTTGTCGGCCGGGTTCACGCCCGCCGGGAAGACCGCCTCGGTGCGCGAGTAGCCGTGCGCCCAGTCGCCGGCCAGCGTGGCGGCGGTGTGCGGAGCGTTGCGCAGCGGGTTGTCCTCGGCGGCCCAGTCACCCGAGCCGACCTTCTCGATCTCCGCCCGGATCTCGATCATCGCGGCGCAGAACCGGTCGATCTCGTGCAGGTCCTCGGACTCGGTCGGCTCGATCATCAGCGTGCCGGCCACCGGGAAGGACATGGTCGGGGCGTGGAAGCCGTAGTCGATCAGGCGCTTGGCGATGTCGTCCACGGTCACCCCCGTCTCCTTGGTGAGCGGGCGCAGGTCGATGATGCACTCGTGCGCGACCAGGCCGCCGGGGCCGGTGTAGAGCACCGGGAAGTGCGGGGCCAGCCGCTTGGCGATGTAGTTGGCGTTCAGCACGGCGACCTGGGTCGCGCGCTTGAGGCCCTCGCCGCCCATCAGGCGCACGTACGCCCAGGAGATCGGCAGGATCGCCGCCGAGCCCCACGGGGCGGCCGAGATCGGGCCGACACCGGTGGCCGGACCGGCCTCCGACTGCAGCGGGTGGTTGGGCAGGTACGGCGCCAGGTGCGCGCGCACCGCCACCGGGCCGACGCCCGGGCCGCCGCCGCCGTGCGGGATGCAGAAGGTCTTGTGCAGGTTCAGGTGCGAGACGTCCGCGCCGAACTTGCCCGGCTTGGCCAGGCCCACCAGCGCGTTCAGGTTGGCACCGTCCACGTAGACCTGGCCGCCGGCCTCGTGCACCAGGGCGCAGATGTCGGTGATCTGGGTCTCGAAGACGCCGTGGGTGGACGGGTAGGTGACCATCAGCACGGCGAGCTGCTCGCGGTGCTGCTCGATCTTGGCCTTCAGGTCCTCCACGTCCACGTCGCCGTCGGTCAGCGTCTTGACCACGACCACCCGCATGCCGGCCATCACGGCGGAGGCGGCGTTGGTGCCGTGCGCCGAGGCCGGGATCAGGCAGACCTCGCGCTGGGCGTCGCCGTTCGCGTGGTGGTAGGCGCGCACCGCCAGCAGACCGGCCAGCTCGCCCTGCGAACCGGCGTTCGGCTGGATCGAGACCGCGTCGTAGCCGGTGACCTCGACCAGCTGCTGCTCCAGCTGGCGGATCAGGGTCAGGTAGCCCTGGGCCTGCTCGATCGGGGCGAAGGGGTGCAGCTGGCCGAACTCCGGCCAGGTGACCGCCTCCATCTCGGTGGTGGCGTTGAGCTTCATGGTGCAGGAGCCGAGCGGGATCATGCCACGGTCCAGCGCGTAGTCCCGGTCCGAGAGGCGGCGCAGGTAGCGCAGCATCGCGGTCTCCGAGCGGTGGCTGTGGAAGACCGGGTGGGTGAGGTACTCGTCCTCGCGCAGCAGGCCGGCCGGCAGGGTCTCGGCGACCGCGTCCGCGTCGACACCCGCGACGCCGAAGGCGGCCCAGACCACGGCCAGGTGCTCACGGGTGGTGGTCTCGTCGCAGGAGATCGAGACGGTGTCGGCGTCCACCTGGTAGAGGTTGACGCCGGCCTCGCGGGCGGCGGCCAGCACGGCGGCGGCCCGGCCCGGGACCTTGGCGGTGACGGTGTCGAAGAAGGCCTCGTGGGCCAACTCCACGCCACCGGCGCGCAGACCCGCGGCCAGCGCGGCGGCGTAGCGGTGGGTGCGGCGGGCGATGTCGGCCAGACCGTCCGGCCCGTGGTACACGGCGTACATCGAGGCCATCACGGCGAGCAGCACCTGGGCGGTGCAGATGTTGCTGGTGGCCTTCTCGCGACGGATGTGCTGCTCGCGGGTCTGCAGGGCCAGGCGGTAGGCGCGGTGCCCGTCGGCGTCCACCGACACGCCGACCAGGCGGCCGGGCAGCGAGCGGGCGTACTCGGCGCGCACCGAGAGGTAACCGGCGTGCGGGCCGCCGAAGCCCATCGGCACGCCGAAGCGCTGCGAGGTACCGCAGGCGATGTCGGCGCCCAGCACGCCGGGCGACTTCAGCAGGGTGAGCGCCAGCAGGTCGGCGGCGACCGCGACGATCGCGCCGAGCTCGTGCGCCTGCTCGATCACGGCGGCCAGGTCGCGCACCGCGCCGGAGGCACCGGGGTACTGCAGCAGCACACCGAAGACGCCGCCCTCGGCGATCTCGGCCGGGATGCCCTCGGACAGGTCGGCGACCACCACCTCGACGCCGGTGGGCAGGGCCCGGGTCTCTATCACCGCGATGGTCTGGGGCAGCGTGTCGGCGTCGACCAGGAAGACGCCGCCCTTGACCTTGGTCACCCGGCGGGCCAGCGCCATCGCCTCGGCGGCGGCAGTGCCCTCGTCGAGCAGCGAGGAGCCGGAGGTGGGCAGCCCGGTCAGGTCCGAGACCAGGGTCTGGAAGTTGAGCAGCGCCTCCAGCCGGCCCTGCGAGATCTCCGGCTGGTACGGGGTGTAGGCGGTGTACCAGGCCGGGTTCTCCATGACGTTGCGCAGGATCACCGGCGGGGTGAAGGTGCCGTAGTAGCCCAGCCCGATCATCGGGGTGAGCACCTGGTTGCGGCCGGCCAGCTCGCGCAGCTCGGCGAGCACCTGGGCCTCGGTACGGCCGGCCGGCAGGTCCAGGCCGGTGATGCTGCGGATCGCCTCCGGGACGGCGGCGGCAGAGAGCTCGTCGAGCGACCCGTAGCCGACCTGCGCCAGCATCTTCTCCTGGGCGGCGGCGTCGGGGCCGATGTGCCGCGACTCGAAGGGGCTGGCCGCTTCGAGCTCGGCGAGGGTGGCAGCGCTGCGGGGACGACCGGTGGTCGGCTGGGCAGTCATGGTGGTCGAGGCCTCCTGGTCACGGACCGGCGGGGGCACGCACGCCGCAGGACTCGCCGCCGTGGGGAGCGGATGAGCCTGGACGGGCGAGCCCGACAGGCCTCCCCCTCTGTCATCGGGACCTGAGAGCTTCGCCCGCGCGGAGCTGACGCCCCGTCGGCTTGCACCGTCGGTGAGGGTGGCCCCCGCCGGCTCCCTGCCGGCGGCCCTGCCCTGCTTTCCAGAGTGACCTATCCCACACGGTACGGATGCCTGAGAGATTCCGGGGAGGGTTTGCTCCTTCGGCGCCTCACTCCCCTGCGCTTCCAAGGGTGAGGACTCTCCCGAGCGGGTTCGGCGGTCGCGCCCAGGGTACCAGCGCCGACCTGCGAAACAGCCGCTCAGGTGAGCGAATCCACTCCCCCAGATGGCGCAGTACGCGCACGGACGGCCGCGCTCGGCTCGCTGGCGTCCCCTTCGTGCCTTTTGGTGTGAATCGCAGGCAGTGACGAGCTGGAGGAAAGCGTGCAGACCGACATCGATCCCCGAGACCTGATCGGGCACAAGGCCGTCGACCGCAACGGCGACAAGATCGGCACGGTGGACGAGGTCTACCTCGACGACGCGACGGGTGAACCTGAGTGGGCCGCCGTGCGGACCGGAATCTTCGGGCGGGACGCCTTCGTCCCGCTGACCACGAGCGAGTTCTCCGGCGAGGAACTGCGCGTGCCCTACGACAAGTCGCTGATCAAGGAGTCCCCCGACTTCGGCGTCGGGCAGCACCTGTCCCCCGCCCAGGAGTTGCAGCTCTACCGCTACTACGGGATGGACTCGCCGGCCGGCGGTCGCCCCACCGAGCGCACCAATACCGCGACCGACCGCTCGCGCGGCTCGGCGGACCTGGACTTCGGCGTCGGCGCCGGCGCCCCGATGGCGGCCGCGGCGGCCACCGCCACCCGCCCCACCCCCGCGGGCCCCGCGCCCGCCACCCAGCTGGCCGGCCAGCCTTCGGCCCCAGCACCGGCCACCATCGGCCTGGACAAGCCCACCGAGCCGCAGCCCGCTCCTACCCCGCCCCCCACCCCGGACCCGGTGCACGCGGCAGCGAAGCACGGCGCGGCGCACACCCCGGAGAGCTCGCCGCCGCCCGGACCGATCGAGCTGACGCTGCGCGAGGAGCGGCTGGAGATCACCAACGAGTGGCATGTGCTGGGCACCGCCCGGCTGCGCAAGTACGTGGTGACCGAGCCGGTCGAGCGGCGGGTACAGGTGGTGCGCGAGCGGGTCCGCGTGGAGCGGGTGCCGGTCAGCGACGCGGAGCGGTCCACGCTCACCGCGCAGGAGATCGCCGAGGCGGTGGAAGAGGTGACGCTGCGCGAGGAGCGCCCTGCGGTGCGCAAGTACCTGGCGCCACTGGAGCGGGTGCGGATGGTGGTGGAGCGGTACACCGAGGAGAAGGTGATCCACGAGGAGCTGCGCCGCGAGCAGGTGGAGATCCACGACAGCACCGCCGCCGCGCCGGGCGCGAACCACGCCGCAGGCGGGCCCGCCCACCCGCAGATGTCCGCGGAGGCAACCGGTCGGCAGACCGGCTGAGCAGGCGACTACCGCACGGCCCGGACCCGCATCGGCGGGTCCGGGCCTTCGCGCGTACCAAAGCTTCAGCGCTAGATATTTGACATAGTGAAGCACTTTGGGCATGGTTACTTCAGTTCATTGACTATCGCTGGCTTGAAGCAGCTGCGAAGCCGTTCGAGCCCGTTCCTGAAGGAGCCACCGTGAGTGAGGCAGCCAAGCCCACCGCACCGGCCGTGAAACCGAGCAGTGCCCGCGTGCTGCCCGCCCTGGTTCTGGCGATGCTGGCCTACAGCGTTGTCCAGACCGCGGTCGTGCCGATCCTGCCCTCGCTGGCGCTGGAGTTTAAGGTCTCCACCTCCGACGTCACCTGGCTGATGACGGCCAACCTGCTGTCGGCCGCCGTGCTGACCCCGCTGCTCGGCCGGTTCGGCGACCTGCGCGGCCGCAAGCCGGTGCTGCTGATCTCGCTGGCCGGCCTGGTGCTCGGCTCCGGGCTCGCGGTGTCCACCCACTCCTTCACCCTGCTGATCATCGCCCGGGTGCTGCAGGGCGCGGGTGGTGGCGTGCTGCCGCTGGCGATCAGCATCGTCCGGGACGAGCTGCCGCGTGAGAAGGTCACCGGCGGCGTCGCGGCGATCAGCGCCTCGATGGGCGTCGGCAGCGGCCTGGGCCTGGTGGCCACCGGTCTGCTGCTGGAGCACTGGGACTACAAGTCGATCTTCTGGATGGGCCTGGTCTTCGGCCTGATCGCGGTCGCCCTGGTGGTGCTGCGGGTCCCGAACGACCCGGTGGTGGACCGCAACGGCGGCGCCGACCCGCTGGGCGCCATCACCTTGGCCGGCTGGCTCTCCGCGCTGCTGATCGCGGTCAGCCGCGGCAACGACTGGGGCTGGACCTCCAACAAGACGCTGGGCCTGTTCGCCGTCGCCGCCGTGGTCGCGCTGATCTGGGGCGTCATCGAGGTCAAGGTCAAGCACCCGCTGGTCGACATGAAGATGATGGCCCGCCCGGCCGTCGCCTTCACCAACATCTCCGGCCTGCTGATCGGCTTCGGGATGTACGGCTCCTTCCTGGTGATCAGCAACTTCACCCAGACCCCCGAGAAGCTCGCGCACTACGGCTTCACCGCCAGCGTGCTGCACGCCGGTGTGCTGCTGCTGCCCTCCGCGGCCGGCTCGATGGTCGCCGCGCCGCTCGGCGCGATGCTGATCGCGCGCCGCGGCCCGCGCCTGCCGCTGGTCCTCGGCGGCCTGTTCGGCGGCGTCGCGATGGTCTACCTGGCGCTGCGCCACAGCGCCGAGGGCGACATCTACTTCGCGGCCGCGCTCTTCGGCCTCGGCGTCGGCATGGCCTACGCGGCGATGCCCGCCTTCATCAACGGCGCCGTGCCGGCCGAGCAGAGCGGCATCGCCAACGGCATGAACGCCGTGCTGCGCACCGTCGGTGGCGCGATCGGCACCGCCGTGCTGGGTGCGACCCTGACCGGGTCCACCATGAAGTTCCCGTTCCCGCTGCCGGTGCAGATCCCGACCCTGGACGCGTACAAGCACGCCTACTGGATCACCGCCGTGATCTGCCTGGTGGCCGCGGTCGTCCCGTTCGCGATCCGGACCGCCCACCGCTCCACCCCGGTGGCCCAGGCCGCGGCGCTGGACGACGCGCCGCAGCCCGCCAAGACCGGCGCCTGACGAGGCGCCCACAGCCGACGCCGACCAGGGATCGGCGGCGTCGGCCGCACGGATCGCCCCGCCCGACTTCTCGGGCGGGGCGATCCGCGTTTTCGCCCGCGCTACCACCCGAGCCGCTACGGGCCACCCGGCGGATGCAGCGGCAGCGGGTCGGAGGCCGTCAGCGCCGGGTCGGCCACGGCGAAGGTCCGCACCCGGCCGGGTGCCGAGTCCGGCGTCTCGAAGCGCACCGTCACCCGGCCCACGCCACTGCCCTGCACCCAGCCGGGGCCGAACTCCTGGTGCGTCACGTCCTGGCCGGGCAGCCAGATGCGCGGGCGGGGCGCCTGGTCGGCCGAGGCGGTGGGGGGCGACGACGGCTGCTCCGGCGGATCCCCATCGCCCGGCGCCGGCGCCGCATCCGCGCCGGCCGCCGCCGCTTCGACAGCGGCCTCAGCCTCGGCCTCGGCCTCAGCCGCTGCCTGGGCGAAGAGGTCCTCCTGGGTGTACTCGGCGAGTTGGGAGACGCCGACCCCGAGCAGCCGGATCCCGCCGGTCAGATTGACCTGGGCGGCCAGCCGCCGGGCGGTGGCGGCGATCACCCGCTCGTCGTCGGTCGGGCCGCGCAGCGTCTCGGAGCGGGTCAGCGTGCTGAAGTCGAACCGGCGCACCTTGATCACCACGGTGCGCCCCGACCGCCCGGCCGCCTGGAGCCGGCGCACGCAGCGGGCGGCGAGCACGTCCAGCTCGTGCAGCACCTGGTCGCGGTCGGCCAGGTCGACCTCGTAGGTGTCCTCGACCGAGACGGACTTGGTGTCCCGGTCCGGGACGACCGCACGCTCGTCCAGACCACGCGCCATGAACCACACCCCGGCCCCGTGGGCCTTGCCGAGCAGGCGCACCAGCTCCTCCTCGGACTGGTCGGCCACCTCGGCCACGGTCAGCAGCCCGGACCGGCGCAGCGCCTGCTCGGTGGCCGGGCCCACCCCCGGCAGCGCCCGGACCGACATCGGGCCGAGCACCGTCCGCTCCTGCCCCGGGGTCACCAGCACCAGGCCGTCCGGCTTGGCCTGCTCGGAGGCGATCTTGGCCATCAGCTTCGAGCTCGCCGCCCCGATCGAGGCGGTCAGGCCGGTGCGCGCCTGGATGTCGGCCCGCAGGTCCTGGGCGATCGCCTCGATCAGCTCCGCGCCCTCGCCCGGCGACGCCGCCGCCAGCGCGGCGCCGTAGGGGCCGGCCAGCAGATCGACATAGGCCTCGTCCACGCTGAGCTGCTCGACCAGCGGCGACAGCTCCCGCATCATCGCCATCACCTGCTCGCTGACGTCGCGGTAGGCGACGAACCTCGGCCACAGGTAGGCGCCGTTCGGGCAGAGCCGGCGCGCCACCGCGGTGGCCATCGCCGACCGCACCCCGAAGACCCGCGCCTCGTAGGAGGCGGTGGAGACGACGCCGCGGCCGCCGAGCCCGCCCACGATCACCGGCTTGCCGCGCAGGCTCGGCTTGGCCGCCTGCTCCACCGAGGCGAAGAAGGCGTCCATGTCGAGGTGGAGGATGCTCGGCAGGGTCCGCACACGACGATCATCGCGCACGGGTCTGACAGAACCGGGCCCGACAGGACCAGGTCAGCTGGGGCCCTGCGCGGCGTTCGCCAGCGCTCGTGCCACGCCCTGGTCCTTGGGCCCGAGCAGGGTCGGACTCGGCTGGAAGAGCGCGCTCAGCAGAGCCTTCTCGGCCCCGGGTATCTCGCGCACGGTGCCGTGGTACCAGGTGGAGTCGCGTGGCTCGGGCACCCCGACCGCGTAGGAGTCGATCCCGGCCGCCTCGCAGAGCGCGAGCGCCCGCCGTACGTGGTAGTCCTGGCTGACCAGCACCGCGTGGTCGACGCCGAAGATCTGCTTGGCCCGCGCACAGGAGTCCCAGGTGTCGAACCCCGCGTAGTCGCGCACCACCCGCACCGCCGGCACCCCGTGCGCCACCAGGTAGTCGTACATCGCGCCCGGCTCGTTGTAGCCGGTCCTGCTGTTGTCGCCGGTGACCAGGATCGCCCGCACCTTGTGCGACCGGTAGAGGTCCAGCGCCGCGTCCAGCCGGTGCGCCAGGTACGGCGAGGGCACGTCGTCCACCTCGGCGGCGCCGAAGACCACCGCGACCGGCTCGCCGGGCACGTCGGCCAGGCTGCGGATCCGCGAGCTCTCCGCGCAGAACAGCCAGGCGCTCGGCACCAGCGCGATCACGCTGAGCAGCAGCACGCCCTGGAACGCCCGTCGCTGCCGCCGCCGCCCGCGCAGCAGTCCACCCGCTCGGCGCGGCAGCCCGCCCAGTCGCCGCAACCCGCTCACCCGCATGACCTCGTCCCCCGGTTCCGCCCGCCATGATCCATCATCAGGGCGGACGACATGACGGGCCCGGGCGGTTCCCCGCCCGGGCCCGCTCGACGGATCGTCAGACCGCCCGGTTGCGCCGCTGCGCCAGCTCGTCGCCCGGGTCGTGGCCGACCAGGGTCTCCCCCGTGTCGGTCCGCTCGGCGTGCAGCCGGGAGAGGGTGGTCTCCAGCTCCTGGGCGACCGCGCCGACCGCGATCCCGAACATCCCCTGACCGCCCTTCAGCAGGTCGACCACCTGCTGCGGCGAGGTGCACTCGTAGACCGTCGCCCCGTCACTCATCAGGGTCAGCCCGGCCAGATCGGCCAGCTGGGCGGACTGCAGGTGGGTGACGGCCACTCGGATGTTCTGCAGCGAGACCCCGGCGTCCAGCAGCCGCTTGACGATCTTCAGGATCAGGATGTCGTGGAAGCTGTAGAGCCGCTGGGCCCCCGCCGGACAGGTGGTCCGCACGCTCGGCTCCAGCAGGCCGGTGCGGGCCCAGTAGTCGAGTTGCCGGTAGGTGATCCCGGCGGCGGCGCAGGCCGTCGGGCCGCGGTAGGCCAGCAACTCCGAAGCCGGCGTGATCCGCTCGACGGCCGGCTGACCCGGCTGGACGGCCGGGAAACGACCGACCCGGGGCAGTTCGGCGACCGCCTCCACGCCGACGGTCTCCCAGGAGCGGCCGATCGTCGTCCGGTTGCCACGGGGCAGGTGGAGGGCGCACGGGCCTCCCACGGCCGCCTCATCGCCGCTGCTGCTCATGCCAACCTCCGTCCACTCGTGCGCCGGGCGCCCGGATCGGGTCATCCCGGCGACCACCCCTGACGGTAGGCAGTCGTCCAAGACGCGTCAACGATCGCCACGCCGGGCCGCCGAAACAACATCACTCCACCGAGTGGTTTCGCGTGCCCCTAGTGTGGGTAGGACGGCCGATCTTGGCAAAACGCCGATCGAATCCGGCTCGACCGGACCGATCGCGGGGCGCCGCTACTGCGCGCTGCCGCCGAAGTCCTCGGGCGACACCTGGTCGAGGAACTCGCGGAACTTCTCGACCTCGTCCTCCTGCTCGTCCGGGATCGCGATGCCCGCCTCGGCGAGCACCTCCTCGGCCCCGTAGATCGGCGTGCCGGTACGCAGTGCCAGCGCTATCGCGTCGGAGGGACGCGCGCTCACCTCGACGCCGCCGGTGAAGACCAGCTCGGCGTAGAAGACCCCTTCGCGCAGATCGGTGATCCGCACCTCGGTGAGCTGCTGGCCCAGCGCCTCCAGCACATCCTTGAAGAGGTCGTGCGTCAGCGGCCGGACCGGGGTCATGCCCTGCTGGGCGAAGGCGATCGCGGTCGCCTCGCCTGGGCCGATCCAAATCGGCAGGTACCGATCACCCCCCACTTCGCGTAGCAGGACGATCGGCTGGTTGGAGGGCATCTCCACCCGGACACCCACGACGTCGAGCTCATTCACAAGGCAACCCTATGGCCCCTCCGTGAGATATGAAAGCGCGGCCCGGTCCGGGCGCTACGAATGGCCACGCAGGCCGGCCTGGACCATGGTCGCGTGCAGCCGCACGGAGAGGGTCGCCAACTCGCGGGCGGTGGCCTCGGCGTGCGCCCTGGTCTGCGGGTTGCGGTGCCGGCGCAGCGGGGCGACCACCTGATCCACCAGCGCGATCTCGCGCTCGGCGGCGGCCTTCACCTGGCGCAGGTGGCGGGGTTCCAGGCCGAACCGGCCAAGCTCGGCCACCAGCCTGGCGATCTGCAGGGTGTCGGCGTCGTAGCCGCCGTCCGGCCCCGGCACGACCAGCCCGTAGGACTCCCACTCGGTCAGGTCCCGCTCCTCGGCACCGGCGGCGGCCAGCAACTCGGCCCGGCCCAGGCGCACCGTGGGCCCCTGGTTGGCCGCGGCGCCCAGCTCCCGGTCCGCCTCGTCCAGCGGCCCGGGGCGGGCATCCGCGGTGGGCAGGGCCGGCGGCTGCTCGCCGCGCTCGATGGCGTCCAGGTGCTCGCGGATCACCCGCAGCGGCAGGTAGTGGTCGCGCTGCATCCGCAGCACGTAGGCCAGTCGCTCGACGTCGGCCGGACCGAACTTGCGGTAGCCCGAGGGCGTGCGCTGCGGCTCGATCAGCCCCTCCGCCTCCAGGAAGCGGATCTTGGAGATGGTGACTTCGGGGAAGTCGTCACGCAGGAAGGCGAGCACCGCGCCGATGCTCAGCAGCTCGCCCCCGCGCCGCTCGGCGGCCCGGGGCACCGGGCCGCCGTGGCGGCGCTGGTTGGTCACGGTTGTCACGGTCTGATTCGAGGTCATGCGCACTCTCCTGCTGCCGTCGTGCTGCGAACCCCCACCTGTCCGTGCCCCGGCACCGCCCGGCGCGGTCCTCCGCCGCGGTCGTCAGTACCGCTGCGGTCCGGCGAAGAAGACCAGTCGGTACTTGCCGATCTGCACCTCGTCACCGTTGTTCAGACCGACCTCGTCGATCCGCTCGCGGTTGACGTACGTCCCGTTCAAGCTGCCGACGTCCGCGACGGTGAACCCGCCCGGGCGACGGCGGAACTCCACGTGCCGGCGCGAGACGGTGACATCGTCGAGGAAGATGTCACCCTGCGGGTGCCGACCGGCCGTGGTGATGTCCGCGTCCAGCAGGAAGCGGCTGCCCGAGTTCGGACCGCGCTGCACGATCAGCAGGGCCGAGCCCGGCGGCAGTGCGTCGATCGCGGCCAGTACCTCGGCCGACAGCGCCGGGGTGGCGCCGGTCCCGGTGGCGGTGGGGTCGTAGGACTCCAGGCCGGAGATCGAGATGGTCGAGGTGGTCTCGGCCGGCATCTCCGGCGCGCCGCCGCGCAGCGGGCTCCCGCAGTTGTTGCAGAACCGGGCGGTGGCCGGGTTCTGGGTGCCGCACCGAGGGCAGACGATCGGGCCGGTCATGTTCGCAGCCTCCTGGCGCGGCACTCCCCCTGGGACGTGCCCGGCGTAGGGATCCGGGGCAAACCCTCCACCAGAGGTTGAGGGTGCTGACGGGAAACCTATGCGCGGCGCGCCCGAGGAATCAACCGACGCGCCGTAGCCCGCGTCACGGAACAGCGGCCGCTCGCCGGCCGGCTGGTAGCCGTCCTGCGGGGCGCCCCGCATCCCGGGGACCTGGCCCGGCTCCTCGTCCTCGCGCCGGTGACGCGCGGTGGGCATCTCCACGGCGGCGCTACGGCGGTTGGAACGGCCGAACAACTTCGAGAACAGACTCACGGGCGAATCCCCTTGCGTGAAACAGACCCGCCCGCGGGGCAGGGTGAGAACCTCGGACAGGCTGCGAGCCCGGCATCGGACCGGGGCTGCGAGAGTGGTAACGAACAGTGTGGCCGACGGTGTTCCGGTGGTCTGCACCGGGGGCCGTTCACAAGCGCAGGTGAGGGGTGGTGGAGCCGACGGAGCGTCAGCGCAGAACCCTGGCAGGGCGGCGGGCGGCGCCTCACTGCGCCGCCGGCTTGGCGAACTGCGCGGATCCGGGTCCGACCAGCGCGTCCACCGTGACCTTCTGCTGCTCCGAGATGTTGGTGCCCACCTGCTCCTTCTCCAAGGTACGGACGATGCCACCCGGAATGTTCAGGGCCGGCGTCAGGTCCTGCGGGTCGCCGATCACCGTGAAGCGGTACGGCTGCGAGACCTTCGTCCCGTCGATCGACACGCCGCCCGAGGACAGGTCGGTGAAGTAGGTGTGCGCCACCACTCGGACATCGTTGATCTGAATCGCCTCCGCCCCCGCCGCTCGGAGTTCCTGCAGGGTGTCCAGCAGCATATCGGCCTTGACCTGCCCTTGGGGGTCATCGACGGTCAGCACGATGCCGGGACCGCTCGCCTTGACCGTGCCGGCCAGCACGCCGAGCTCCAGCGCCTTCTGCTGAGTCTGCTCCTGGGCCTCCTTTGCCTGGTTCGAGCTGTTCTCCAACTGGGTCAGCGACTGGTCGAGTTGGCTCTTCTCCTGCTGCAGGCGCTGCTGGCGGCTGTCCAGCTCGTCGAGGATCCGCACCAGGTCCTCCTGGCGGGCGCCACGGAGCGCGCTGTGGTCGTTCGTGCTGCGCACCTGGATCGCCAGGCCCAGGCCGAGCGCGAAGAGCAGCAGCGCCACCACCAGCTGCCCGCGGGACAGCCGGGGCGGCCAGACCGCCTTGCGCAGCCGTCCACGGCCGTCCAGCGGCGCTGTGGGCTGCTGGGGTTGCGGGGGCTGCTGTGGCTCCGCCGACGGCTCAGGGGCGGCCTGCTCCTGCTCCTGTTCCGTCGGCGCATCGTCCTCGCCGGGCGCATCGTGCTCGTCGGGCACGTCGTGCTCGTCGTGCTCGTCGGGCACGTCGGGCACGTCGGGCTGCTGCGGCTCGTCCGGCTCGCGCGCCTCGTCCTCGGCTTCCGTCGCCACGCCAGGCACCCGTCTCAGGCCCGGAACACGTGGCGCCGGATGGCGGCCGCGTTGGAGAAGATCCGGATACCCAGCACCACGACCACACCGGTGGACAGCTGCGAGCCCACGCCCAGCTGGTCCCCGAGGAAGACGATCAACGCCGCCACCACCACGTTGGAGAGGAAGGAGACCACGAAGACCTTGTCGTCGAAGATCCCGTCGAGCATCGCCCGCACGCCGCCGAAGACGGCGTCCAGCGCGGCCACCACGGCGATCGGCAGGTACGGCACGACGCTCGCCGGCACCGACGGCTGCACGAACAGCCCGACGACGACCCCGGCTACCAGGCCCAGTACGGCGATCACTGCTTGGCTGCTCCTGTCGTGGAGGGTGAAGGTGCAATGGTGGATCCGGCGGCGCTCGGCGTCCCGGAGTCCGGGGTCGCGAGGCGCAGCGTGAAGCCCACCGCGGCCGGCAGGTCCAGCGAGCGCTGCGCGGTGGCGGTCGACTTGATCCCGTAGCTCTCCTCCAGGATCCGCAGGTACTGACCCCCGCTGCTGTCCTGGAAGGCGCCGGGCAACCGCTTCTCGTCCCCGACCGCCAGCACCGTGTACGGCGGCACCAGCGGCCGGTTGTCGACCAGGATCGCGTCGCCGGCCGCCCGGATCGCGGAGAGCGAGGTGAGCCGCTGCCCGTTCACCGCCACCGCCTCGGCCCCGGACTCCCAGAGCCCGTTGACGATCAGCTGGAGATCGTGGTCGTGCAGGCGTCCGCCGCTGAAGTCGTCCGCCGTGCGCGGGTCGATCCCGCCGCCGGAGTCGGTCCCGGTCGCGTCGTCCAGCACCAGTTTGAGGCCGGGACCGTGCACCGCACCGGTGCCCACCGCGGCCGCCAGGTCGGTCAGCGCCAGGTCGCCGCCGCTCTCCTTCAGGGCACGCCGCTGCTCCTGGTCGACCTGGGTGCGGGCGGCCTCGACCTGCTGCTGCAGCTTGTCGGCGGCTGCGGTCCCAGCGGTGACCTTCTGCACCAGCGCGTCGTGCTGTCTCGCCAGCGCCGGCTCGTCGTCGTGCGCGGTGACTCCACTGACCGTCACCACCACGGCCGCCAGCGCCAGCCCGAGGGCGAGCAGCAGCCGCCCCCGGGTGGTGGTCGGCAGGCGACGCTTGCCGACCTCGCCGCGGGCCCGCGCGGCAGCGGCGTAGCCCTCGTCCAGGCTCTGGTCCATCACGGTGGTCAGCAGCCTCATCGAGGCATCGGGACGGGCGAACCGCCCGCTCCCTCGCACCGGTGGCCGCGTCGCTGACATGCGGGACATCGTCCCATGACGCCGCGGCCGCCGACGACCAGCCCCCGAACCGGGGCCGGCCGCCGGCGGCCGCACGCTCAACGGCGCGTCCCCGCCGCGCGGTTGGTCACCGTCCGGCGCTGTCCACCACGGCCGCCCACTCGTCCAGCAGCGCCTGGGTGGCCGCATCGTCCGGACCCTCGGCCCACAGGTGGGTCACCGCCTCCGCCGGGTCCGGCAGCACCAGGGTCCACCGGCCGTCCGGCTCTACCACCCTGACGCCGTCAGTGGTGTCCAGTCGCCGGTTGCCGGCCGCCTCCACCACCGAGCGCATCACCATGCCCTTGGCCGCCCAGGGGGTGGCGATGTCCCGACGCTGCATGTGGGCCTGCGGGATCCGCGCGTCGATCTGGCTGAGCGTCAGCTGAGTGCGGGCCACCAGGCCGACCAGCCGGACGAAGGCCGCCGCCCCGTCCATCACGCCGCTGAACTCGGGGACCACGAAGCCGCCCCGGCCGTCCCCGCCGAAGATGGTGCCGTCGGCGGCGGCCGCCTTGGCCAGGTCGTCCGGCGAGGTGGAGGTCCAGATGACCTGGGTGCCGTGGTAGGCCGCCACCTGCTCGGCGATCCGGGTGGTGGTCACCGGCAGTGCCACCTGCCCGCTACGGCGCTCGGCGGCCACCAGGTCCAGCAGCACCAGCAACGCCCGGTCGTCCTCGATCACCCGGCCCAGCTCGTCCACGAAGGAGACCCGCTCGCCGACCGGGTCGAACCGCACCCCGAAGGCCGCCCGCGAGGAGGCGACCAGGGCCCCGAGCCGGGCCAGGCCGGCCCGCCGCGACTCGACGTCCTCGGTGGGCCTGGCCTCGTCCAGACCGCCGCTGACGGTCAGTGCCTCCACCCCGAGCCGGCCCAGGATGCTGGGCAGCACCAACCCGGCGCTGCCGTGCGCGGTGTCCACCACCACCTTGAGCCCGGCCTCCCGGACCCCGGTGGTGTCGATCGCCCGCAGCAGGTTGCCCGCGTAGGCGTCGAAGACGCTGGACGGGAAGGTCAGATCCCCGATCTCACCCGGGAACGCCCGGCGGTATTCCTGGCGGGAGTAGACCCGGTCCAGCTTGCGCTGGCCCGCCTGGGAGAGGTCGGCACCGCGCTCGTCGAAGAAGAGGATGTCCAGCGAGTCCGGCACGCCCGGTGTGGTCCGCAGGAAGATGCCGCCCGCGCTGCCCCGCGCGGTGTGCTGACGGGCCACCGGCAGCGGCACGTTCTCCAGGTCGCGCACGTCGATGGCGCTGGTCTGCAGCGCCGAGATCATCGCCCGTTTGAGCGCACGGGCACCACGCGAGTGGTCACGCGCGATGGTGACGGTGGCGCCCTTCTTCAACGTCGTCGCGTACGCCCCCGCCAGCCGCACAGCCAGCTCCGGGGTGATCTCGACGTTGAGGATCCCCGAGACGCCGCGCGCGCCGAACAGGTGCTCCGGGCCGCGCGACTCCCAGATCACCGAGGTGTTGACGAAAGCGCCGGCCTCGATCGTCTTGAACGGGTAGACCCGCACCCCGCCGGCGATGATCGACTCCTCGCCGATCAGGCACTCGTCACCGATGACCGCGCCGTCCTCGATCCGGGCCGCGCGCATCACGTCGGTGTTCTTGCCGACCACGCAACCGCGCAGGTTGGTCTGCGGCCCCACGTAGACGTTGTCGTGCACCACGGCCTTGTGCAGGAACGCGCCGCGCTTGACGACCACGTTGCTGCCGAGCACCGTGTGCTCGCGCAGCTCCACGCCCGCCTCCACCTTGGCGTAGTCGCCGATGTAGAGCGGACCCCTCAGGATCGCCTCCGGGTCGACCTCCGCCCCCTCCGCGACCCAGACGCCCGGCGAGATCTCGAAGCCGTCCAGCTCGACTTCGACCTTGCCCTCCAGGACATCGGCCTGAGCCTTCTGGTAGCTCTCGTGGGTGCCGACGTCCTCCCAGTAGCCCTCGGCGACGTAACCGAAGACCGGCTTGCCCTCCTTGAGCAGTTGCGGGAACACATCGCTCGACCAGTCGACCGACTGCCCGGCCGCGACGTAGTCGAAGACCTCGGGCTCCATCACGTAGATCCCGGTGTTCACCGTGTCCGAGAAGACCTGGCCCCAGGTGGGCTTCTCCAGGAACCGCTCCACCCGGCCGTCGTCGTCGACGATCGTGATACCGAATTCCAGCGGGTCCGGGACCCGGGTCAGACAGACCGTCACCAACGCGCCCTTGCGCCGGTGAAAGGCGATCAGCTCGGACAGGTCGAAATCGGTGAGCGCATCTCCGGAAATAACGAGAAAGGAGTCGTCACGCAGCGCGTCCTCGGCGTTCTTGACGCTGCCGGCGGTGCCGAGCGGAACCTCCTCGTTCGCATAGGTGAGGTTCATACCGAGTTCTTCACCATCACCGAAGTAGTTCTTCACCAGCGAGGCGAGGAACTGCACGGTGACCACAGTATCGGTGAGGCCGTGCCGCTTGAGCAGCCGCAGCACGTGCTCCATGATCGGGCGGTTGGCCACCGGCAGAAGCGGCTTCGGCATGCTTGAAGTCATCGGGCGGAGACGAGTTCCCTCGCCTCCTGCCATCACAACGGCTTTCATTGCGGGTGCGTCCTCCTTCTCGGCAATGGACTCCACGTCCATCAAACCGTTCCAGGAGTCCTCTACCCGGCAGAAAAGTTCCGACGCGCGGACAGACGAGTCATCTGCGCCACGATTACGCCCTGTCAGCCCGCGACGGCGGCCTCGGCCTTCACGATCCGCCGGGCCTGCACGGCGTAGAGGATGCCGGCCCACCAGTACAGGACGGTGCCCCACCAGATGAAGGCCCAGCTGACAGCCTCGGCAGTGCGGTGGATCCAGCCATCGCCGAGTCCCAGCAGCAGAAGCGGAAAGGCGTACATCAGATTGAAGGTGGCCGCTTTGCCCAGAAAACTGACCTGCAGCGGACCGTAGCCGTGCCGGTTGAGAATCGGTAGAAGCGAGGCGATGAAGAGCTCCCGCGCCAGCAAGATCGCGGTCACCCACCACGGCAAGATCTCACGCCACGTCAGCCCGAGCAGGGTGGAGAGCACATAGAGCCGGTCGGCCAGCGGATCCAGGATCTGCCCCAGCCGGCTGATCTGACCCCACCGGCGGGCCAGCTTCCCGTCGAGGTAGTCGCTGACCCCGCTGAGCAGCAGGATGAGCAACGCCCACCCGTCGTTGTTCGGCCCGTCGAACTTCGGCCAGAGAATAAGCCAGAGGAAGACCGGGACCCCGACCAGCCGCGCCATGCTGAGCAGGTTGGGAATGGTGAGGACGCGGTCGGTCTGGACGCGCGTCTCCTGGACCTCCACCCGGGGGCCTCCTGTCCTGATGATGAGCTGTGCGGGCTCGACTTTACCCGGCCCCACCCCGGAACGCGAAGAAGCCCCCACTGGAACCCAGTGGGGGCTTCTTCAGAAGAATTGTTCGGCGGCGTCCTACTCTCCCACAGGGTCCCCCCTGCAGTACCATCGGCGCTATGAGGCTTAGCTTCCGGGTTCGGAATGTAAC
>NZ_JBGCCO010000041.1:0-69420 GCF_041262605.1 Kitasatospora sp. GAS1066B | reverse complement strand
GGGACGGGGACCGTCCCACCTCTGGGGACGGGGACGGTCCCGCAGTCGGGGGCCGGGACTGTACCGAGTCCGGGGACCGTCCCGCCGGTACGGACCGGGACCGTCCCGCAGTCGGGGACCGCTGCGGGGGTGGGGACCGGTTCCCGGGACCGTCCCGAACCCGTCCCGAAGCGCTCACTCTCCGACAAGGACCTCAAAGCGCTTCTGCCGATCGCCCGCAAGGCCGCTGCCGAAGCGGAGGGGCGGGTCACGCGCGATGTGCTCCGCGCCGGCCTCAAGGACGAGGGCGTCGGCATCAACAACAAGGCGCTGGGAGAGCTCCTCGCCGCGGTGAAGGAAGCCGAGTCCAAACCTCCACCTGCCCGCCGCTGAAACGTCGACAGCCGACAAATGGGCCTGAACTCTCGCCCAGATCCTCACTGAACTCCGCCCTGAAGGAACCGAAATGACCCGCAACAAGCCCGAAATCCAGCACTCCGACGCGCTGATGGGCCTCCTGCTCGCCCAGGGCCTGCTCCACAGTGCCGAGGGTGCGAGCGACGGCAGCTGGCTGGTGCGCCGAGCCGCCCGCGGACCGAAGTTCGTGCTGGAGACGCCGCAGGAGGCGATGGAGTACGTGATGGACGTGCTGCTCGACGTCCGGCTCGAGCTGGAGACCGCGGCCTGATCGCTGCTCTTCGTCAGGCCCCTGACCGGCGGTTGGGGGCCTGACCGCTTGCCACCTTCGGCGGAGCAAGTTATTGCCTGGGGCTGCCCTACGGGCAGTCCCAGGCGTTTGGCCCTCGCCCAGGGGGCGAGGGCAGGCCGTTGTCGGATCGAGCGGGGGCGCTCGATCCGACAACGGCCACCCGGAGCCAGGGGGCTCCGGGTGGACTGGAGGGAGGAGAAGACGACGACCACTGAGCAGACCGCTCCCGACCCCGCTGCGCCGCCTGCGCGCCAACCCCGCCGCCGCAGCCGCGAGCAGACGCAGCGCGCGCACCGACTGACTGTGCGCTTCAACGCCATTGAGCATGCCGAGATCGTTGTCGCCGCGAGTGCCCGCGTGCAGACCGTGTCGCGCTTCGTCGCGACCAGCACCTTGAATGCCGCCCGCGGCCTGAGTGCCGACGCCGACCCGCAAGACCGCCTCGACCGTGCGGTCGACGAGCTCGCCGCAGCCCGTGCCCACCTTGCCCGGGTCGGCAACAATCTCAACCAGGTTGCCTTCCAGCTGAACGCCGGCGGATACCCGCGATACGGCGAGTTGGACACCGTCCTGGCCGCGATCCGCAAGGCGGTGGTCGGCGTGGACGCTGCCGGTGCCCAACTGGTCGGCAGGTGAGGTGAACTGATACCCAAGGTCCGCCGAGGCTCACGCACGTACGGGCTGCTCGTCTACCTCTATGGGCCGGGCAAGCACGACGAGCACACCGATCCGCACATCGTCGCGTCCTGGGACGGCTTCGCGCCCGATCCGGGCCGCGACCCGTACGCGAACCTCAAGCAGCTCGAAGCAGCACTGGATCTGAGGGTCAACCAACTCGGCTCCCGCAAGCCGAAGAAGCACGTGTGGCACTGCCCCGTCCGCGCCGACGCAGACGACCGGATGCTGAGCGACGAGGAGTGGGCCGAGGTCGCCCGCCGAGTGGTCGCAGCCGCCGGTATCGCCGTGCCCGGTGACCCGGACGGCTGCCGCTGGATCGCGGTGCGCCACGCGGATGACCACATCCACATCATGGCGACCGTCGTGCGCGGTGATCTCAAGCAGCCGCGGCTGTACAAAGACGCCGACCGCGCCCAGGCCGAGTGCCGCGAGATCGAGCGGCAATGGGGTCTGCGCCGGGTCAAGAAGGGCGACAAGACGGCGGCCAAGCGGCCGACCAGCGCGGAGATGCACAAGGCCGAACGGCTCGGCCGGCCGGAGCCGGTACGCCTGGAGCTGCGCGACAAGGTCCGCCAGGCGGTGGCCGGCGCCAAGGACGAGCAGGAGTTCTTCGACCGCCTCGCGGCGGCCGGCCTGCTGGTGAACAAGCGCCTCGCCCCGAGCGGGGACCTCCTCGGGTACTCGGTCGCCGACCCTGAGGACCGCAACGCCGCAGGCGATCCGGTCTACTACCCGGGCTCCAAGCTCGCACCGGACCTCTCGCTGCCCAGGATCCGCAAGCGCATGGCCGGCGGGACCGCCGACCAGCCGGCCCAGGAGGCCGACGGGTCGGCCGACGGCATCCGGCGGGTACCCGGCTCGCGTGCCGCGCGGGCTCGCCGCGACGCGGCAGCCGTGGTCGATCGGGCCACCCGCGTCCTGGACGGCGACAACGACGAGGAGAGCGCCGCCCAGCTGGTCGGCGCGAGCGAGGTCCTCGACGTCCTGGTGCTCAAGGCCCCGGCCGACACCCGGGCACAACTGCGAGCAGCCGCACGGGCCTTCGAGCGCGCAGCGCGATCCCACGTACGTGCGGAGCGGGCCGACAACACCGCGGTCCGCTCGGCCGCGCGCCAACTGCTGAACAGTGGCTACGCGCAGAGCCGCGGCGAGGACGGCGGTGTGACCGCCATGCTGCTGTCCACCCTGGTCCTGCTCGCCATCGCCGCCAGCCGCTGGAACGCGGCCCGCGGACACGCTCAGCAGGCCGAAGCCGCCCAGGCCGCAGCAGCCCACCTTCGCCAGGCGTATGCCACCGTGGCCGCCCGGCCGATGGCCGCGATGGCCACCCGCGGACGAAGCCTGCCCCCAGCGGTGCGCGAGCGCCACGCCGCCCTGGTGCGCGAGCACGTCCACCGGGGCGACCAGTTGCCCGCGGACGAGGGCTTCGACGCGCTCGCCGCGACCCTCGCCGAAGCGGAAGCAGCAGGCTACGACCCAGCCGACCTCCTCCAACAGGCCAAGGAGCAAAGGGAGCTGGGCAGCGCGGACTCGGTGGCCGCAGTCATGGTCTGGCGGGTGCGGCGGCTGGCGAAACTGTCGGCCGCGCCGTCCGCGCCGTCTGCTCCGGCCGCGACGCGGCCCACAGTCGGCCCAGTACGGCCGCCGTCCGGACAGCCCGCGCCGGTGTCCGAGACGGCTCGCCGCCCGCGCCGCTAGGCCCTTCCACGGGCCTTCGCGGCGGCTTCTACCACGGCAGGTGGCCGTTTTAAAACGGCCGCTCGATCCGGATGCTGGGTCATCTCGCCTGCCGGCGGACGCCCTTGGAGGCTCCGCCGGCAGGCGCACCAGCCCTGCCACCATCACCCCGTCCCCCAGGAGAGCGATGTTCCCGTTCACGGACGCACCCGACGCGCCGACCAGCGTGGCGACCGGCGCCGAGCACGCCCTCGCGAGCCGGGGGCGGGACTGGTACGCGCGCTGCTACCTGCTGCGCGCCGGAGAGGCGCTCGCGGGCTCGGTCGTCACCTACACGCTGCCGCTGGCGGTGCTCGCCGCCACACACGCCCCGGCGTGGGCCGCTGTGGCGCTGGGCGCAGAGTGGACGCTCCGCCTGCTCGCCGGCACCTTGGCCGCACCGATGGTCGACCGCCACGGCCCCTACCGGGCCACCCAGACGGTCGGCGCGGTGCGCCTGGTGACGGTGCTGGCCGCCATGACCGCGCTCGCCCCGGGCGGCCACCTCGCCGTCCTCCTGGGCTTCGGCACGCTCGCCGCAGCGGCCTCTCCGGTCGGCGTGCTGGCCGCCCGCCGCCTGGATGCGGAGGCCGTGCGGCGCGCCGACCACCAGGGCCGGCACGTCCAGCGGCGCCTGGACCTGATCGACCAGCTGGCCGCTGTGGCCGGCCCGGCGATGGCCTGCGCGTTGCTGCTGGCCGGCCCCGCGCTGCTGCTGGCCACCGCCGCCATCCTCTCGGCCGTCTCGCTCGCCACGGCGGGCGTCCAGCCGATGTGGCTGCCCGGACCCGCGGCTGTGCGGCGGGGTGCGGTGCCCGGGCCCGCGACCGGGGTGCGCATCACGGGCGGGGCAGTCGCCCGTCCTGGAGTGGCGCTCACCGCCGTGACGGCCGCCACCAGCGTGCTCGCGGCAGCCGCGCTCGTCACTGTCACCGGGCACGGGCACCGGCAGGCCGTGGCCGTCGACCTGGTCTGGACGGTGGCGGTCGCCGCCGGCCAGAGCGCCGCCGTCGTGGCTCGGCGCCTGCTTGCCCTGCTCGGCCCGTACCGGCTCGCTCTCGCCGCCGCCGTGCTGACCTGCGCGGCCGGCACCGCCGCCGCACTCACCACCACGGTGAGCTCCTGCACGGCGGCCCTCGCAGCCTTCACGGCCGCCGAGGGCGTGTGCGCCGTGGCGTTGTCGGCGACCTGCGCCGACCTGCGATTCGCTGGGCGGCCCGCGCTGCAGGCCGGCGCGGTGCTGCTCGCTGCGGTGTCCGCGGCGGGGCTTGTGGTGGCCGCGGTGCCCACCCGCGCGGTGCCGGCGCTGCTGACACCCGCGACGCAGGTGCTGATCTGGGCAGTCGTCGGCACGCTGCTCGTCCTGCACGCCCCCCGAGCCCGTGCGGTCGGCCGGTCCAGCCGCGCTGCCCCCCAGACGACCTGATCCTCCTTCTCTTTCCCGATCCCCTTTTCCCGCCTGGACTCTGGAGATTTGCACCGTATGACAGATGGTGTCCTGATCGTCATCACCACCGACGCCGGCGCCGACGGCGAGTACTGCCTCGGCCAGATCGCCCAGTCGTATCCGGTCGCCCTCATCGCCCCGCACGCGCCGACCTGGGAGCTGGCCCACCTGAGCGACCACGAGATCGCCGACCCCCTCGACCTGAAGGACCTGCGCGCGGCCGTCGCGCGCCTGGCCGCCCGCCACCGCATCGACGGGGTGCTCACCCGGGACGAGTTCCTGCTCGTGCCCGCAGCCCACGTCGCCGCCGACCTCGGTCTGCCGGGCAACAGCTCGGCCACCGCCGTCGCCTGCCGCAACAAGGCCGTCGCCCGCGCCGTCTGGTCGGCCGCCGGCGTCCCGTCGGCCGCCTCCGAGCGGGCCTCCTCCCTGGCCAGCGCCCAGGACGCCGCCGAGAACATCGGCTTCCCCGTCGTCCTCAAGCCGGTCGCCCACCGCGACGGTCTGGGCGTCGTCAAGGCCGACAATGCCGACGAACTGCCCGCCGCGTACGCCTACGCCGCCCGTTACGCCGACGGCCAGGGCCGCGAGGGCCGGGGCGTCCTGGTCGAGGAGTACCTGAGTGGCCCCGAGGTGGCGGTGCAGTGCGTCACCACTCGCGGTGTCACCACCGCCGTCGCCCTCGCCCGCAAGGCCGTCGGCCCCCAGCCCCGGTTCTCGGCGCTCGGCTTCAGCGTCACCGCCGACGACCCGCTGCTCGCCGAGGCCGGGCCCCTCGCCCAGGCCGCCCTGGACGCGCTGGGCATCGCCAACGGCATCTCGCACGTCCAGATCGCCATGACCAAGCGTGGCCCGCGCCTGATCGACGTGAACGCGCGCCTGGGCGATGACCTCGTCCCGCACCTGGTCTTCGAGGCGACCGGCATCGACCTGCCGGCCGCCGCAGCGGCCATCGCACGCGGCCAGGAGCCCGACCTCTCCCCGAACTGGTCCCGCACCACGGCTCTGTCCTTCCCCACCGCACCCCGCCCCGGCCGCCTCACCCGAGCCCAGTTCCACGGCGACCTCACCGAACTCCCATGGCTGGAGCGCCTGGTCTGGCTGCGGCAGACCGGCGACGACCTCGGCACGCAGGCCGACGACAGCCCCGGGGACCTGCGCGTGTGCTACCTGGTCGTCACCGGCCACGACCTCGGCCAGTGCCGCCAGCGCATCACCGACGCCACCGCCCTGCTCGACATCCAGATCAAGTAGCCCCGGCACCAGTGGGTCCGGGCGCCGCGCCCGGACACCACGAACAGCCCACGCGCCACCGAAGCCGGCGCGACCACCGCAAGCCGACGACCTCCACACCGTGTCACACGGCCAGCAGCCCAAGGACAGCGATGACCTACACCCCGCGCCGCCCCGCCAACGAACTCGCCTTCGGCGGCGGTGACATCAGCCTCCACTACAGGCTCGAGCACCCCGCCGTCCCGCTCGGCTACGAGGACACCATCGAGCAGTGGCAGGTCGACATCACCTGCTACCTCACCGAGACCTGCAGCGATCCGGGCGGCTGCGACCACGGCGAGACCGAGGCGACCATCGGCTCCATGAGCTTCGTGCGGATCCGCAACCACACCCGGCACTCCGCATGGAGGGCAGCCGACGCCTACTCCGCGGACGTCGAGAAGGCCGTCGCGGCGGTCATCGACCCCCACACCACCAGGAAGGCCGGGCTCAACTGGTCCACCCGGTTCGAGGACCACATCGAACTGCCGGTCGGAGACCTGCTCGTCATGGAACACGTCCAACTCGCAGCCGAATACCGTGGATTCGGCATCGGCGCCCTGGCCGCTTCCGAGGCCGTCCGGCGCCTGTCGCCGGGATGCTGCGCAGTCGCCTGTGAACCCTCTCCGCTCGGCCGCGACCTCGACGGCGACGAGGCCGCCCGAGCGCAGGCCAAGGCCAGGCTCGGGCGGCTGTGGGAGTCGGTCGGCTTCCGTCCGTTCCAGGGCGGGATCTACCTGCTGGACACCGCCCGGCGCCTGCACGGCGACCGGCGCGAGGCGTGGCAGCGGTACTTCGGCCTGTAGAGCCGGGCGGCTCCCGCGGCCCGGACCGCCACCCATCAAGATCGCGACTTGGTAACAGTCGGTGAGATCGGGAATAAAACGCCTCGTCAGCGGCTTGTAGCGAGCCTGACGACGAAAGGCGATACGCGTGCCGCAGGGCGACATGGACCCGAACTCCTACGAGCCGAACCCCCAGTCCACGCCTGACGGAACGATGTTCCATTTCCCCGATCTCACGCCGGCCATCCCCGAGCCGGTGGCCGGCCAGCTGGTGATCCGCGCTGTCCCGCATCCCGGTGAGCTGAACTCCCGCGGCATCCCGATCACCTGCTCGCAGTGCGCTGCCGGGCGCGACTGGCTGCTGCTGAGCGTCGGCCCCCAGGTCTTCGTCCGCTGCCGCTGCGCGTACGAGTGGCCCGAGGACCTCGACCTCGAGTTCTTCGAGAGCGTGTACGGCACTCCGCAGCGCGCCTGGGCGGACTTCGACCAGGCCGTCACCGGACTCGGGTTCGACGGACTGCTCGCCGGGGCGATCTGGGAGTAACCGGCCTGGTCGCTGGAAGAGTTGGCCATCCGGCAGCGACGGACCTGCTGACGACGCGCTGAGGGCGCCCGCCGAGATCCCACGGGATCGGCGGGCGCCCTCAGCCGTTGTCGGCCGACGGGCCGGGAGGCAGGAACACCGAAGGGCCGGCCCGCGCTGAACGCGGGCCGGCCCTTGGTCACCTACTGATGGTCAGGCTTCGGCTACGGCCGGGACGCCTGCCCGACGTGGCGCCGAAAGGAATTCTCGGCCACGACCTTCAAGGTGGCCTCGCCGGTGAAGTCACACCCCAGGCAGCTCACGGCGAACCCGATCCTCCCGTCACAGCCGTCCGTCTTGGGCTTGCCCGAGGACGTGTACTTATGGGCCGGCGGGCAGGTCGAGCGATCAGGGTGCAAAACAGTGTAGCGGGCGCGGTGAGCGGCCAACGTGGTCCATTCCTCTCGGAGTTGGGCGAAGGGCGTAGCGAAGCGGGATGGGCGGTCAGCTTGCGCGGTAGCGGACGGCGCCCTGGGCGTCGGTCTCGGCGGTGACCCGGCCGGAGAGCTCCAGCCGCCGCAGGCTAAGGCGGACGAGGGACGGGCGGGCGTCGAGCTTCCGGGTGAGGTGCTCCTCGGTCGGGCCGGGGTGTTCGCGCAGCGCGCCGAGCAGCGTGCGGTCGACCAGCCGGTCGGAGAGTCGGCTCAGCGCGCACAACACGGCGACGGCGCCTGAGCAACCAGCCATGGTGAGCGAGACCAGGCCGAAGTCCTGCCGGAGCGCACCGGTGATCGCGGCGGCGGCGCACAAGGCGAAAGCACTGCAGGTGACCACGACGGCTGGCAGGAGAAGGAGTCGGCGGCTGGAGCGGTACGGCATTCGTCCTCCGGGGACACGAGCGGGTCGGGGCAGGGAGGGGCGGCATTGTGCGGCAAGCGCTGTCGACGATCGGACGGGAGGCCGGTGGTCAACAGCACGGGGGCCTCGTATGTCCGAGTCACGCCTCCGACAAAGGCGCGAAGCGGGACTCGGCGAAGTACGCGCAGGCAGGCGCCGGCGGACGGACGCGGCAGAACCGGCACACCGGCCGCGTGGGGGACGAGACGATGTGGTGGTGGCAGAACGAGCGTCCGGCGCCGTCGCCTCGGCGCACCGGGTGGACCACGACGAGGTCGTCGAAGTCGTCGGCGTCAGCCCAGCCCCAGCGGCCCACCAGGGGATGCGGCTGGCCGACGGCGCCTGGGACGTCGAGCCCGGAGACGACCGCCAGGAAGCGGCAGCCGTAGGGGCGGATGAAGTAGCCGAGAACGCTGTAGCGCACCCGCCCGCCGTCGCTGTTCGCGGCGCCGTACCCGGTGCCGAAGGCCCGGCCGAGGTCGTCGAGGGTTCCGCGAGTGGTGCTCAGACACTGGAGGACCAATGACACTCCTATTACTGGACGTTGATGACTCGGCGTCCGGCCGCCGATGCCTGCGCGATCGAATCCGGTTGCCCGCACACCGACCGGACTTCCGGCCATGCGTGGTGGGCGGGCTTCACGCCTGCGGGTCCGGTGAACGGCGTCGGCCCCGCAAGCGTGATCCCGGATCAGACCGCTGTGCTCTTACGGTGGTCACGGATCTTCGCGTAGACGTCGGTTCCGACCAGCATGAGCGCGTCGAAGGTCAGGACGATGACCAGGGAGCGCCACGTTGGGCCGTTGACCTGCCCCGCCACCATGCAGAGCGGATAGACGGACGTGATCAGGACAGGGATGTTGCTCAGGCAGAGCGAGAGGACCAGCTTGCGGCGGCTTCCGGGCGCGGTCTGCGCGGTGGTGACCAGGTCGGTGGACATACTGCTCCCTTGAAACGGGGCGGGCGGTGTGGAGGAGGGGAAGCGCCGGGGCGCGCGTAGTGACGTCAACCGGGGCAACCAGCTGGGCGGGCTGCACCACGGGACGGTCAGCCCTGAAGGCCCCGAGGAAGGGGCGCAGTGCCGTGGAGAACGGTCTCGGCGGCCAGGAGTCGGACCCGGAAGAGAGTGTGCTGAAGAGCCAGGTTCAGGGCGCCTACGAGAGCGATGGGGCGGGCCTTTCGGCTGGGGGCGTGGGCGTGCTGGCGCGGTGAGCGTCGTGGCGGTCAGCGTGTGGTGCGGTTGAGCATGGCGTTGAGCAGGTCCAGGACGAGCTCGGCGGGCGTTTCCCGGTCGAACACGGCCTTCCATCCGGGGTGGAGGCTGGTGCCGACCACGGCGATGGTCCAGGTGTCGGCGTTCGGGTTGTCGGGCTGATAGCCGAGGTAGACCGTGCCGTCGGGGCTGTTGGTGTGCACGCTGCCGAAGGTGTCGATGGCGTAGGACCACCGGTGCTCGTAGATGAACGAGTCGATCAGGTGCGGATTGCCGGGACCGAGCAGCCACGTGCGGTGAGCGATGGCGTCGCCGGGGCGCGGGCCTGTGACGGAGGGGGCGGAGAGCACCAGGGTCAAGAAGAACGCCTTCCGAAGGGGGTGGGAGGCGTCTATGTTCGCTTGGATTTCCCGTTGTACATAGCGTTTCCTGTCTGCCGCAGGCGAACGCACTACGGCCCCGGCTGCAAGGGTGGACTTGCAGCCGGGGCCGTAGTGCTGACGGTGAGTTAGTTGCACCCGTTGGCGGGGCGCGCCGCCGGGGCTGGTCAGGATGAGGTGGAAGGGGTGTCCTGTCTCGATGAACCCGGCGGACAGGGGCTTCTCCGTCTGATCATCGTGGTCGTATGACGGCGCCTCAGCGTGTCCTGCGGATGGCGGCAGTGGCGGCGGTGGCGATGGCGGCGGGAGCACTGGAGGGCCGGGGCAGGTGAAGCAGGGTGGTCCCTGGCAGGTGGCGGGATTCCTTGGTGAGGGTGAGCTGGAGTACGGCGCAGCCGGCGGCGGTGAGGCGTTTGATGCGGGTGACGGCTTGAGCGGTTTCGCCGCTGGTGTATTGGGCGTCGGTGACGATCACGAGGAGGCGGCCGGTGCCGGGGCGGCTGAGGTCGAGGCCGTGGTCGAGTGCGTCGATGGCGTCGCCGAGGTTGTGGCTGCCGCCGTTGGCATCGAACGTTGTCACGCGGTCTGGTGCCCGGTGGGTGGGGCGGGTGAGTGCGGTCAGATCATGGTCGTAGGCGATGGTGGCGGTGCGGGAGTCGGGGTCGGTCAGGGCCGCTGCGCGGGCCACGATCCAAGCAGCTGATGCGACGGGCCCGCAGGCGGCACTCATGGAGCCGGAGACGTCGACGGCGATGCCCACGCGCAGTGGTGGGGTGGGGGAGTTGCGGCGGCGGGTGTGGGTGAAGGGTTCTGCGGTGGGTATCGATCCCGCGGCGCGCTGGGCGTCGCGGGCGAGGGCCTGGCGCATGTTGAGGCGGCCGGGCGGGGTGGGGCTGGTGGTCCGCTCCTCGGTGCGTTCGCGGTAGGCGGCGGCGCGTAGGGCGCGGCTCAGGCGCGCGGCGGCGGTCTGCTCGGCGGCGGTGGGTCGGCGGGTGCCGGTGATCGGGTTGCTGTAGGGCGCCGGTGTGCCGTCGGGGCTGACGGTGGTGCCGCGCGAGTTGAAAACGGACTTGGCGGTGGCGGCGGCTTTGCGTCGCTGGCCGGCCTGCTGGGCGCGGTCCTGGGCCTGCGCCCTGGACTGCGCGGCCACGGCGTTGCTCGCGGCGAGCTGTGCCGCGAGGTCGGCCGCGTCGTTGGCGGCCGTGTTGTCCAGGACGACCGTCACGGCGCCGGACAGCAGATCGGTGAGGTCCGCCGGCGGGGCGGGCAGGGCGGGGGCAGCGGTGTCCAGGGCGTCGCACCAGTCCTGGGCGTGCTCGAGCATGGTGGTGGCGTCGTGGTCGGCGCACCGGTGGGCTGCGGTCCAGATGCCGGTGAGGGTGGCCAGCAGGTCGGCGCCCAGGACCTTTTCGCACAGGTCGGCGACGGCTTTGGTCTCGCCGGCGTCCAGGATGCCGGCGTCACGGCGGCCGAGTATCAGGGCCGCCACGCTGGCGGCTTGCTCGACGCCCTGGACGCTGGGGTTGGCGATGTCGGGCATGACCAGAGTGCGGGCGCTGGTGCGCAGGTATTTGCGGTCGGTGGGCCGCCTGAGCAGGTGGGCGGCTTCGGCGCGGCTCTCCTCCAGCAGGAGCGCGGCTTCGACGACGTGGGGTTCCGCGCCGGCCGGCGGCTCCCATACGGTGTGGGCCGCATGGGCGGCCTCGTGGACGAACACGCCCCAGGCGGCGGGATAGTGCTCCTCGTCGCCCAGGATCCGCGGACGGACCTCGTGGGGCTGGAGAGGGGCGAACAGAGCGGCGTCGAACTCGATCTCCGCCAAGGCGGGGAAGAAGGCGGCCGGTGCGCCGCTGCGGGTGCCGGGGCGGCAGGTGACGAGCAGGTCCTGGCGGCCGGAGAGGGCGACCAGCCGGTCGCCGAGCTCGGCTCCCACGCGCAGCCACGTGGCCGGGGAGGAGCGGGGCGGTGCGGGCGGGGCACCGTCGTCGTCCCAGCGCGTTAGGTCGGCGTCGTCGTCGGGCGTGGTGGTGGGGGACTGGACGTGGTGATGGGCGTTCATCGCGAGCGGCCCCGGTGCGCGGAGCCGGTGTTGCCCGGGGGCTGCTGGGCGGCCGAAGCGGTCGTGGCGGAGAGCTGCCGGCCGAGGGTGAGGGGCGCGACGTCCTTGACGCCGGCGATCTTGCCGACGGCGGTGGCGACGGCGTCGCGGTCCTCCAGGGGAGCGATCCCGATCAAGTTCGCGAGCGCGGCCTTGGTGCCGAGGACGGCCTCGGTCTTCTGGTAGCTGAGCAGCTCCCGCAGTTGGGGGGCCCAGCCCATCTCGCCGAGCTCGACCTGGCGGGCGAGGTTTCGGGCGACCCGGACCACCCGGGCATCGATCCGCAGGGCCAGGGCGAGGTCATAGTCCGTACCGACCTGGATCTGCACGCTGAACCGGGACGACAGCGCCTCCGTCAGGATCGCCCCGTGTACGCCCGGATTGTGGCCCGCCACCACGTAGAAGCCCGGCTCGGCCTTGATGGTCTCGCCCCGGTGGGCCTTGACCTGGATCTGGCGGCGCCCGTCCATCGCCGGGTACAGCGCCGCCAACACCTTCGGCGAGATCAAGGTGGCGTCGTCGATCAGCAGGGCGCGGCCCTCGGTCATCGCTGTGATCAGCGGACCGTACTGGAAGACATAGCCTCCACCGTCGTCCTGCGTGTACTCGCCGATGAGGTCGCCGACCGTGGTGTCGCCGTCGCCTGCGACGGTGAGCAGATCGGGGAACGCGGCCTCGACCAGACTCGTCTTGCCGGTGCCCGGGGGACCGTAGAGCAGCACCGGCACGTCGGCGTCGCGTAGACGATTCAGCGCCTCGACGTCGGGCAGGTCGGCCAGCTCCCGGGGGTGGTAGAGCTGGCCCCCCGCACGGCGGATCGGGCCGCCCGGCTTGGACGCGGGCGCTGCAGGCGCGGTCGCTGCGGGAGCGGTCGTGCGGGCCGTGGCCGCGGCGGCGCGGGGAGAGTGCGTTCCCGGCGGACTGATCACCGCGGCCTGCGCGGCGGCGGCAGTCTTCGCGTTCGCGCGGAACTTCGTTCCGGCACCGGGCTGGTCGGCCTCGCCGCGTCGTACCAGCGTGTTGACCGCTTGCTGGACAGCACCGTGGGAGTGGCCCAGTGCCTTGGATATTTCCCCGATGGTGAGCGTGTCCGCCGGCCGGTCGGCCAACATTCGGGCGACCTTGGCCCGCAGCTCGCCGGGCCTGGCGTGTGCTGTTTTGACGGGCGGTCCGGGTGTGGTCAAAGCAAGATCCTTCAACGGGTTCGCGTGCGGGCGGTTGGCAATGTGCTGGAAGGCGGGCCGCTCTCGGAGCGGATCACGGACTGTGCCGACGTCGGCGACCGGCCCGGCAGGGGGTACACCGGACCGTCCGCTCACGCAGGCGGAAGACACCGGTGTTCGAGGGCACGGCCCCGAGCGCGTTGAGCGGGAGTACCGGCGCCGGCGAGTTCCAACGGGCGGACGGCGACCAGCGGGTCGATATCGGTATCGGTGGGCAAGGAGGTCTCCAGGAGCAGGGGCACGGTCACGGCGAGGCTGCTGGTGGGTTCGAGCCGGTCCGGGCGCTCCTGCCGGTCACCGAAGCGGGCAGGGACAGTCGTCGGAGGTACAGGGGCGGGAGGATCACCGGGGCCGTGGGGGGCGAGGTCGGCCCGCTCACGGGGTCTGTCTGGGCCGGTTCGCCCGGGCCCCGGGCCCCCGGCTGGGCCGGGCGGTGCGGGCGGCCTCGGCGTGGGAGGTCTTGTCGCGGGTCTGTACGGGTGTGCCCGGAAGGGGCGTACCGTCGGCGCTCACCGGCTGGCCGAGTGCTCGGTGCAGGCGCACGGGGTGGCTGGCGGCGAGCAGCTCGCTGGCTGCCGAGCAGGCCCGTGCGTCCGGTCCGTGCTGGTTTCCGGCGCTGGGCAGGCGCCGCCAGGAGTCTCCTCGAAGCCGGCCTGGAGCAGGATCCGCCGGGCGGCGGCGTTGTAGCCGGTGGTGGTGATCTCGCCGGTGTTGGTGTGCCGGATCGTCACGAACGGCTGGGCGGTGCGCTCTGCTGGCGCCGCCGCCTCGTGGACGGGCGAGGGCCCCGGGACGACGAGGGTGCGGGCCGCCGACAGGGATTCGAGCGCCTCCATGCGGCGGTCGTTCAGGTCCTCGTCGATCCTGGCCAGGGCGTGCATGAGCGTGTACGCGGGGACGGAGTCCGGGTCGGGGTGAGTCTCGTCGAGGTCGGGGTTGACCGCGGTACGGGCACGGGCGAGAAGCCGCTCGGCGGCGTGGAGCAGGCCGCCGTCCTGCAGGAGGTGTTCCAGGAGTTGGTCGAGCTGATCGGTGTCGACTGTGGTGAGGTGGGCGGCGAGTTCGCGCAGTGTCGCGGCGCTGGCCTTGACGTTGGCGACGGAGTCGAGAGGATGCGAGGTCAGGATTTCTCCGTGATGTTCGGTTCGGGGCTTGGAGGGCTTGGGCGGCCGGTGCCAGCCGTGTTCCGGGGTGCGGGACTCGGCGGTGCGGGGCCTGGGGGTCTCACCCCTGCGGGGGGCGGGGAACGGAGCCCGGGCGGCCCGCCGGCACCGTGGTGCCCGCAGCGGCGCGACCGGGCAGCGAGCAGAACTGCCATGATCAACGAACGAATCGCAGTCCATCCGCCTCATCGATCACGGCGAACCGCGCGCCAGGGCCTGTGACTCCGCAACCGTCACCGAGACCGGACAGCCGTAGTGCTGACAGCAAGCCAGTTCCACCCGTTGGTGGGGGCACCGGGGCTGGTCAGGATGAGGTGGAAGGGGTTGCCGAGAGTGGCAGGACGGCACCCTTCGGCAAGGGCGCGGTCAGCGTCCGAGCCCGCTTCGGGGGGCGCCAGCAGGCGCGGTCGGCTGGGGCGTGGTCGTCTGGGCTGGTGCAGCGGGCCGGTGTTGGCTGCGGGCGGTGGCCGCGTTCTGACGGGTTGTACGCGGAGCGCGGATGGTTCTCAGATGCGGGATGACATCGAGCGGCAGGGACTGGCGGTCGCGCTGTACGGGATCGGCGCTGGTCAGGGCCTGGGCGGCGGCGCGTAGGAGGAACGCAGGGGTGCCTTCGCTGAAGGTGGCGTGCCACCCGGTGCCCGCCATGGCGCGGATGGTCATTCCGGCATGCTGCAGCGGCCGGTCGAGTTCCTTGTAGGGGTCGCGCCCTTGGTAGCCGAAGCGGTTGCGGATGGTGACGATGCTGCGGGCGTCATCGGCGATGGCGATGATGCCGTTCTCGCTGGCCTGGGCGCGCCAGCCCGTGCTGTCGAGGGCGTCGTGCACGTCTTGGCCGGTGAGCGTCACACCGGGGTCGAGGGCGGTCCTCCCTGCGCGGGCGGAGTCGTCGTGGACGGCTGCGGCGAGGGCGTCGAGCACGTCCTCGACGATTTCCTGCGGGGTTCCTGCGGAGAACTCGGCGCTCCAGTCGGTCGGAGCGCTCGCAGACTCGGCCGCCAGGATCCGCCATCTCGCCGGGCTGAAGTCCACGCCGACACGCAGACGCCCGCATGGGCTGGTGATGACAGCCCGCTCGCTGTTGGTGAAGTGGGGCCAGGAATAGCGTGAGACCAAGCCGGGACGTTCGAGTTGGCTTGCCGGGCCAGCCAGATGGCGCGGAGTGACGGCGCTCAGGCCGGGGCCGGCCTTGGGCAGAGCTGTGGTTTTGGTGCGGGCGTGGTTGGCCTGGGGCAGCTCGTCGCGGCGTCGCAGCACGGGGAAGCGTCCGCTGGCTGCCGCAGCGAACGTCAGCAGGACCGGTTCCGGCGCTTGCCTGCTGATCGTCGCGGACCAGAGGTGCCCGGGAAGCCTGTGCTCGTCGTCCAGCTCCGGGTAGTCGTTGAAGTCGCGATCAAGGTTGGGCGGGCCTGCGGAGAGCATCATCGGCATGTCGGGGTCTCTGTCGGAGTGGTACAGGGCGGCTGCGGTGTCCCTGGCCACGCTGACGAAATCCAGACCGCCGCAGTAGGTGCTCCAGCCCACGGCCTGGACTATCTCGGTCGGCATGTCGACTGCCTTGGTGCCATAGGCGATGGTGTCGGCGTCGTCGTTCAGCAGGACGGCGGTGTTCACCACGACGGCGCTGATGATCTCGCTCGGGACCTGGTCGTCGAATTCGGCGAACCAGATCGGCGTGTCCCGGTGCGGGCTGCGGGAGGCCAGCAGCCAGTGGCTTCGGCCGCTGGTGTCGGCGGGCAGGCGCGTCAGGTCCAGGCGTCCGCAGGGGCTCGTCAGCACCGTGCCGCTGGGTGTGTCCTTGCGGTTCCAGCAGTGCTCGGCGAGGAGGACGTCGGTGAAGGCGTACGTACCGGGGCCGGCATAGAAGATCGGCCGGACGAGGACGAGCTGCTCGGAGGAAGCGGGTGCGGCGATCGGGGACTCCGTGGCGATGATGCGGCCGGCGAGCGGGCCGAAGGTTGGTCAAGTGGGCGGGGGACGGGGCCTTCCGATCGTAGGGCGATCCATGGCGGTTCGGCGGATCGTCTTCGACGTCCGCTCGCATCGCCAGCCACGCGAATCCGGGCCCGGGGCGGCACGGGCCCCCACCGGCCAGCAGCCCACGCCTGATGTTCAGGTTGGCTGACCGTAGGGGTAGAGGTCGAGGGCGGCGCCCGCCCGGGGCATCGGCTGGCGGGGAATCAGCGCCTCCTACGGGCTGGTGGAACAGGCCCGGCACTACTCGCGATCGGCGCGATGCCCGGGCGGACTTGTGTCGGACGGGACTCGGCGGCCGGCGCTGCCTGCCCAGGGACCGGGGCCTGGCCGGCGTTGAGGGCGGCACTCGTTCGAGCCTGGGCGTGGCCTGCTGCCGAATCGGCCCGGTACGCGTCGCCGGAGGACGGAGCTTCCGGCTCTGCCGTGGACCGCTTCGCAGGCCAGGGGGTACAGGTCACGTGCGGCAGGTGCGTCGTGGGGATATCGGCACGCCGACGGAGTGCTGTCCCGCTGACGGCGGCGGTCTTCATGAGCGTGTCGAGCAGTGGCGCCGGCGTGCTCTGGGACGCCGATACGATCCAGGACCGGCCAGGAACGCCCGAATCGGCGGCCAGGACCAGCGGCTGGGTCGGATCGGTGCGGTCGGCGAGAACGAACGCGGCCTTGTTGTCGGGCGAAGTCGCAAGCAGGCGCAGGGGCGTGTCCTGCACGGTCCAGCCGACCGAGCTCACGACATCGAACGACGCCTCGGGCGCGGGGGCGCCGTGCAGCGCTTCCTCGGGATCGTCACGGATGAGACGTGCGGTCGCCTGTGCGAACGCGTCGGTGATCTCGACCGGAGTGAGATCGTCGAACGTGACGCGCCACAGCGGGGCGGCGTTGCCAGAGGCGTGCGCGATGATCGCCCACCGGCTGTCGCCGGGCGTGGCGCCGTCTTCCAGGGCGAGGCTGACCTGTCGGCAGGGACTGCGCAGCACGATCTCCTCGGCCGCGTCCTCGGGGCAGGTCCAGCCGTGTTCGAAGAACAGGCGGTCGGCGAACTCGACGTCGCTGCTGCCAGGGCCGGCAAGGTAGAGCGGGGAGACGAGGACGAGCTGACCGGGCCGCTCGGATGCTGGCAGCGCGGCTGGCGGGCTGGGCGGTGCAGGGCGCGGGGCGCCCTGCAGAATCGGGCCGGAACTCGTGCGGGTCGCTGCTGTGCTCTGGGCCAACGACGGTGCCTCGACCGGGCTTTCGGCGCGGCGCAGGATATCGGCGGCTACGGGGCCGTGTCGGGCCCATTCGTTCATGTCGCTCCATGTCTCGGCGGCGAGGTCCTCGCGGCTGCGGTCGTCGTCGCCGAGGAACGGACCGGGCGCGGGCCACGCGGCTTGCTGGCGGTGGGCATTGTCGAGGGCGGTCTCCAGCGCGCGCAGGTGGTAGGTCCAGGTGCGGCGGGTGTCCGCGTCGGGATTGAGCCGGACGGCGTTCTGGCGGACGTGGTCGAGGTAGGCGGAGCCGTGCAGCAGCACGGTCTGCATGTGTGTCCAGGCGGACAGGTCACGGCGGACGACGTGATGGTCCCAGGCAGCGTGGTCGGCGACGAAGCCCTGCTCGTCGCACAGGCTGTCGGAGATCGCGTCGAAGGTCAGTTCGGCCTGCCGGATGCCGCGTACGGCGGCTTCGACAGCCTCGATCAACGGCTGGGCGGGGTGCTGCGGGATGGAGGTTCTCCGTTCTGGGGGTGTCAGCGGCCTCGGCTTGGGCGGTTCGGCGGCAGCGCGGTGGCGGGGGCCGTGGCGACAGGACTGGTGCTCTGGGCGGGGATGGTGCGCACCCGGGCGGCGAGTGCGGCGGGTCGTGCCGGCGGCCGGGGAGAGGGAGGGGTGACCGCCATGGCTGTACGGGTCTGCTGGGGCAGATCGAGGGTGTTGCGCTGCACGGGGGCGGGGTTGGCCACGGCGGCGGTCGCCGCGCGCACCAGGTGCAGCGGGGTGCCACCGGTCAGGACCGCCCGCCAGCTGTGCTCGGGAGCGCCGGTCATGTCGATAGACATCCCGAAGTGCCGCTCCAGTTCGAGGATCTCGTTCAGGCCGAGGGCCGGGTCGATGTGGCCTTGGTCGATGTGGGCGCTGGCGTGGCCGTCCGGGGAGAGGAGCGTGAGCATCCCGCTGTCCAGGCGCATGTGCCAGCCCGCCGCGGTGAGCGGTTCGAGGGTCTCGCCCAGCGACATGCCCGGCCCGGCGACCACGGTCGCGTCCGTCCCCAGGTCCGCGTCGGCCGCAAGGGAGTCGGCTACGACGTCGAGGAACTCCTCGACGATCTCCCTCGGCGTTGACGGGGAGAAAGCAGCCCGCCACCCCCGGAAGTCCATCGGGCCGCGGCGGGGAGAGGGCCATGCCTCTACCAACCACGACTCCGGGAAGCGGCCGTACTCGACGCGCAGGCGCCCGCACGGGCTGGTCATCGCTTCGCCGTCGCGGCTTGGCTCGTTCGGCCAGCGCTGGTCGGTGATCAGACGCGGCGGTTCCCCGGCGCCGGGGCCGGCGAGGTAGCGGGGAGCAACCGTGCCCCGGCCGGGCGGCTCGGCTGCGACCGAGGTGGTCAGGTGCGGCAGGTGGGCGGCGGGCAGTTCGCCTCGGCCCCGCAGGACCGGCGCGCGCCGCGTGATCGCGACGGCGGCCCGCTCGGCGAGGATGGCCGGGGCCTGGGCGCTGAAGGTGATCGACCAGGTCCCGTGGCCGGCGCTGCCGCTGAGCACCGTCTCCTTTTCCCAGGCATCAAGCGGCCGGGACAAGGACGCGAGCCGGTCCGGTGACATGGCCGCGAAGTGGCCGTCTCGACTCTGGGTCGGCCAGCCGGCCTGACGCAGCACGTCGAAGGCGGCCTGCTGTCCTTTGGCGCCGTGCAGGACCAGGCCCGGCCACTGGTCCAGGCCGTAGGCGAACGCGTACAGCACGGACGCGGTGATCTCGGACGGGGCCTGCTCGTCGAAAGTGGCCGACCACGACGTGCCGAGCAGGTCGTCCCGCACGGTCAGGGTCAACCGCCCCAGCCCGGCAGGGGATTGGGGCGAGCGGGACAGGGTGGCCCGTTTGCAGGGGCTGATCATGACGACGTCGGGATCGGCGGTCACGGGGCGGAACCACTCGAAGTAGGCGCCGAGATGAAAGGGGACGTCTTCGCTGCCGGGGCCGGCGAGGTGGACCGGCATCACGGCCAGCAGCTGCTCGGCGTCGGCGGTGGCGGTAGTGGAGGGCACGGTGTCTCACAAACGGTTCAAGGTGCCCGGCCGGGTCAACGGCCGGGCAGAGAGGTGCGGTTGGGCAGCGGCACAGGTGGTGGCCGGTCGGCAGGGTTGGCGGGGGCGCGCGGCGCCGGCGGAATGGTCCGGGTTGCGGCGGCGTGCACGCGGCCAGATCCGGTGCTGAGCTGAGGCCGGGCGGCCAGGCGGACCAGGGCACGCTGCTCTTCGAGGGGCTCGGCGTCGAGGGTGGCGACCATGGCCGGCCAGCGGGGATCGGATGGGCCGCGGGGGTGCAGGCCGGCGGCGTTCAGCGTGAGGCCGATGGCCTCGGCTTCGATCAGCGGTGCGGCGCTCTCGGGAAGGCGTCTCGTCTGGCAGATGAAGTCTCCTCCGCCGATCACCGCCTCCGAGAGCCGATCCACGTCGTCCTCGAAGCCCGATTCCCAGATCAGGTCGAGGAGTTCACGGGCGGCGTCGCGCAGCACGACGCTGGAGAGAGGGCTTGTCACCGTGGGCGGCGCCGAGGGGATGTCGGGAAGGTCGACGGCCGGTTCGGGCGGTCTGGCGGTGGTGCGGTCGCCTGCGAGTTCGCTCATGCTGGGTGTGTACGCGGCGATCTCGCGGGCGACGGCGTCGCCTAGGGCGACATCGAGCCGGGGCAGCAGCCTGGTGGTCAGCCGGGCGGCGGCGCGTGCGGCGTCTGCGGGTACGGCGATGCCGTGCGGGGCGAGGTCCTCGTGGTCCCAGTTGACGCCGAGCATGGGCGGTAGCAGGGCGGCGACGAGGAACGCGTTGCGGTGCGGGCCGGGTCGGGCCAGGACGACGAGGTCGCGGTCGCCCGGGCCTTGCAGTCGGCCTGCGCGTTCATGGGCACCGTGCATCAGCGATCCGTGGGCCAGGCCCAGATCCCACAGCTGCTCGTCCACGTAGGTCTTCGCTGTGCGGTCGGTCAGGTCGAAACGAGAGTGGGTCCACTCGCCGGGGAGCTGGCCGGCCAGCGCACTGGTGAACTCCAGCAGGCCGGTGCGAGTTCCGGCAGTCGGGAGAGTGCTCGGCCTGGCGGAGGTGGGTGTGCGGTCGCTCGGTGCGGTGCTCATTGTCGGTGGCTTTCGGAAACAGTTGGCAGGGACTCTCCTCAATGAATGGAGAGGCTGGCGTTGGGTCAGCGGCGGTGGATCGGAGTGTCCGTGGCCGTGGTGGGGGCGGGCGCTCCGGCAGGCAGGGCCGGTAGCGGGCGAAGGCCGGTGCCAGCCCTGGCCGCTTCGGTCCGACTCGTCTGCCTGTGGAAGACGGCGATGTCGAGGTGGGCCTTGACGTCCGGAGAAAGGGAGCGCTCGGCGCGCGGCACGGCTGTTGGAAGGCTCATCGCCTCCGCTGCGGCGGTGACGAGGTGCAGCGGGGTCCGGCTGGTGAACGTGGCGTGCCAGCCGGCGTGGCGGAGGCTGGAGGCGAGCGTCCACGTCGCCGGGGCGTAGCCCTCCAGGGCGAGACAGGTCGAAGTCGGCCCTTCGGGTCGGGCCGCCCGGCGTCAGCAGGTCGGGATCGGCGGCGCCGCGAGATGGCCGACCTGGGCGGCGGTGGCGGCCAGGACCAGGGCGCTCTGCTCCTCTACGGGCTTGGCGTCGAACTCGGCGATCCGCGAGGGCAGGGTGGGGTCGAACAGGCCGTCGAGCTGGGTGCCGGCGACCTGGAGCAGCCGGGTGACAGCTTCGCCCTCGATCAACGGCACCAGGTCCCACTCCAGTTGCATGGCATCGCGTACGAACTCGCTGACCCCGGTCAGGGCGTGGGAGAGCGGGGAGGTACTGCTGAGCCGCAGTCCGATGACGGCGAGGACCTGCGCTGCGGCGGTGCGCAGCAGCGCGGTGTCCTGGGGGTAGGTGAGCCAGCGGCAGCCGTCGAGCGGTTCATGGTCCTCGTCGTCGTTGGCTGAGGCGGCGGCCATCTGGGCGTTGGTGCAGTCGAAGCTGCCCACGACGTAGTCGGCCAGCGAGCGCAGTGCACGCTCGTAGCGCGGCAGGAGTTCGTCGGCCACGACCGCTGCGGCCTGGGCCACGTTCCTGCCGACGACGGCGGAGGGAAGCACGATGTCGCGGGTGAAGGGCAGGTTGAGAACGCGCATGGGCGCGATCAGGTACTGGCCTTCGTGGGGCGCCGGGCGGGGGATGACCAGCAGTTCGCGGGCGGGGCTGGTGAGCAGGCATGCCCTGTCGTAGTCGAGCTGCTCGAAGGACTGCCGGGCCTCGCCGAAGTCCACGATCCGCCGGGAGAGGTGGAAGCGTTCCTCATCGTCGCTGATGTCCACGATGCGGCTGTGCCAGGGGCCCGGGAGGTAGGCGGCCAGGGCACGGGTGTACGACTCGGGGGAGAGCTGCGGCGGGACGGCCTGGTGCTGGTTGATGGAGTACTCCATGTTCTTTGGACGGCAGCCGAGTTGGCCGCGGTGGCGCTGTAAGCGGTGGGGACGGCGGCTGCGCCGGGCGTGGTCGTTCGTGTCTTGGCAGGTCTGCTACTGCGTCAGGACGTGGCGGAGCCTGGGCAGGGTGAGTGCCTTGTCGAGGCGGCCGGCGGAGAAGAACACCGGATTGCCGCCTGCTCCCTCGTCGCCGGGGCGGGCCAGGCTGTAACCGGCCCTTTCACCGCCGTCGCCGGTGCGGAAGCGGACGAGGACGCCTTGGGCTACCAGGGAGGTGAAGTAGTCCTCCGGGGCGCCGGCGTGGGCCAGGGCTCGGCGCATCTGCTGTTGGAGCCAGATGCGGGAGGGTTCGGACCAGCCCTGCTGCTCGGCCTTCACGACTTCGGCGGTGGTCGGGTAGCTGGTGGTGGTCCGTTCGCCGTTGCCGATCTGGCGCAGCCCCCACTCCGTCTCGATGGCCCGGCACTCGGCCTGGGCGCGGGTTCCGTCCCGGTAGAGGCGGGGGCGCTGCCCGTCTGGGCGGACGGTGACTGCCGCGAGGTGGATGTGGTGCGGTGAGTGCCGTACGGCGATCCACCGGCACGTCGGCTCACCGTCTGGCGCCACCCCGGTCGCCCGCACGACGCGCCGGGCGACCTCGGCCCACTGATCGTCGTCCAGGTACGGGTCCTCGGGCGCGGTGCGGACCGCGCAGTGCCAGACCCGGCTGGGCGGCATCGCCCCGAGTTCGGCGGCGCGCAGCACGGCGTGCTGGTCCAGGCGCGCGGCGAGGCGGGTGAGCGTGGCGGCCCGGTCGCGGCCGGGGTCGGGGGCCCCGTTCATGTCCCAGGCCGCCACCAGATGCGGGTCCTCGTGCTCCTCGCGTTGGCCGGGGCCGTACAGGTACGCGAGCAGCGGGCGGACGCTGTTGCCGGTGGAGACGTCCGGGATCACGCGGCCTCCATCACGGTGTCGAGCACGTCGTAGGTGTGCCGAGCAACCGAGGCGAGCACGCCGACGGTGTCACCCTCACCGCTAGACGCCTCCACGGCCTGGGCGGCGCAGCGGAGTTCGGACGCCACCGTTTCCAGGGCCTCGACGAGCGGGCGGCGAGGGTCGGCTTCCGGCCGGCGGAGCGGCTCGGCGGACAGCGCTGTGGCCAGCGCGGCGTCCGCGATGAACCCCGACGGTGCCAGGCCCTCTTGGGCCGCGCGGGCGCAGATGACCTCGAACGCGGCGGGCGTGAAGCCGGCGCTGCGCCGGATGCTTCGCCTCTCCCGGGTCCGGGGGCGGCGCTTGAGGGTGGCGGGCGGGGTCTGCTGGTCGGCGTCGCTGCGGTGGGTGATGGCTGATGGTCCTTCCGGGTGCGGGTGCGGGTGCGGGTGCGGGTGCGGGTGCGGGTGCGGGGCGGGCGTTCAGCGGCGCGGTGGGCGGGGGTCGCGGGTCGCGGCGGGTGGGGTGAGCGGTGCTGGGCGCGGTGTGCCCTGCAGGACCGGGCCGGTGCGCGTGCGGGCAGCGATGGAGCGGGCGGAGGGCGTCGCCGGCGCGACGGGAAGGGGCGCGCTCGGGTCGTCCAGCCAGTCGCGGGCGGCGTCTTGGCTGGGGAAGACGCCTTCGCGCAGCGTGTAGCTGTCGGTGCCTTCGACGAGCTCCTGGACGAAGATCCGGAACGGCAAGGCCGGGTCGTCGGGGTGGGCGTCCTCGGCCATGATCCACGTCGTGAACGGGGAGCTCTCATAGGTGTAGTCGTCGACGATCCGGTAACGGTGCCCGAAGTCGCGCAGCCGCTGCTCGATCGCGCGGGTCGTGGCGTCCGCCGGAGTCTGGACCATGTCCTCGTTGGCGCGGAACCGGTCCGGCGCGGCTCCGCGCTGGATGAGCCAGTGCTGGGCCAGGGACTCGAACGGCAGGTAGGCAACATCGGCCCGGTAGGTGCCGACGGCCAGGTCCCGGGCGATGTGAATGGCGGCGATCTGCCGCGCTCCGGGGAACATGCCGTAGATCGCGGCGCTGTCGAAGGCAACCAGGTAGCTGTCGGTCAGATCGGCGCTGTGCGGATGTGCGGTGTGCTGCTCAGCCAGCACGTGCAGTTCCGTCGCACTGAGGGTGAGTTTGCTCTCGGTGTCGGCATCCGCCTGGGAAGCGGCGGTGAGGTCGTCGAGGCGGAGGTCGAGTTCGTCGAGGTCTATGCGAAGTCCTGGGCCGGAGTGGTACGTCGGGTCAGCGGCGCTGCGCCGGTGGCTGACCGCGGCCGGACGAGATGATGGCGGGCGCCGGTTCACCGGTGGGCGGGTGCGCAGCCAAGACGCCGACGGTGCGGATAAGGGCGCTGTCTGCCCTGGTCGCGCTGACCAGAGCGTCCAGAACTGAAGCCATGTCGGGGGCCGTGGAGATCGCGTGCTGGTGCCACCAGTCCTCGAGGAGCACCTGCAGGTCCGCCAATCCCATTCCGGCATCGGTGATCCGGACGAGGGCCTGCCGCCCGGCGAAACGCCGCGAGGGCCTGCTGATGACCGACGCCTCGTGCAGCAGGTCGAGGTGGCCGTCCAACTCGGCCAGGCCGGCGGTGGTCAGAGGCTTCACGAGATCCTCCTCGGTGGCCGGGGCCTGCCGCAGCTGGGGCAGCAGCGCGCTGGTCAGCGGATGGTCGATCAGCCGCAGGGTGTCCTCGATCGGGACTGCGAGCGGGCCGGGCTCCACGGGAGCGCGGTACCTGTGAGCCCACACGTAGGCGCTCGTCCAAACCTGCCACAGCTCGCGGGCGCTTTGGGTGGTGGCCTGCTGGTCCAGCACGTCGCCGCTGCCCGTGGCGCTGGTGGCCGTCAGCAGGCCGTGGTGCTGCAGGCGCCGGACGTGGTCGGCGGTCTCGTCGGGGCCCAGACCGGTGGAGTAGTCGGGACTGCGGCTGGGGTCCACGGCGGGACTGCTTCGGCCGTTGACCTCCCGGTCGCGGACGGCCAGGATGACGCGGACCGTGTTGGGCGGGGCGAGGATGTGCAGGGCCTGCTGGATGTGCCGGGCCGGATAGGTGGGCAGAGGGAGCGCTCCTTGCGGTTGGGTGATACGTCGGATCGGTCAGTGCTGGCGGTTGCCCGGAGGGCCGGCCTGCTGCGGCTGAGGCGACCGGAGTTGGGTGCCCTCGGCGCCGAGTGCCGTCGCGGTGGGCAGGTCAGCGGGCGTGCTGCGGGTCAGAGCGGCAGTACTGCGGCCCTGGACGATTGCGGTTGGGCGGCCGAGAGGTGCTGGTGCCAGCTGTTCGGCCGTGGCCTGCCGGTAGAAGGCGATCGTTGTTTCCAGCCCATCCCGGGCCTGGTCGAACCGTGCGCCAGTGGTCTCAATGTCCGAGCCGAGGATTCGCAGAACACCGTGGGACTGGATCGGTGAATGGTCGCCCCGAGTGATCGCGCGAAGGCGGTCCAGGGCGTCCGACGCCAGCCTGCGCAGCTGGTGGTCGAGTTGGTCGAGATCCCGTGCCTGACGTTCCATGTGGTCGGCCAGCGCGCCGGGGCCGTCGAGTCCGGGGTGCAGGCGCCGAAGATCCCGGGTGTCGATCCCGAGCTTGTCCTGGACCATGCGGCGCCCCGCGAGCGCCGGCGGCCCGGCCACAGTCGGGGTCGGTGATGAGCTGCCAGGTGTGTCGGTCGCGGTCAACGGGCACTCCGCTCGACGGCCTGGGACAGGACGGGCGTGGCGGAGACGACGGCCAGCTCCTCCTGCGTCCCGGGGCCGCTCGGGGCCTGGGTTGAGCGGGTGCGGGCGGCACTGGCGCGGGTCGATGCGGACAGCGCCGCATGCCGCTCGTGGCCGTCCGGCGTGAGGTAGATCTTCTGTCCGACGTACAGGCTGGTCGACGTGTCGCGGTTCGCCAGCTCCTTGCTGAACAGGGCGTTCAGGGTGGCGTTGGTGATCCGCACGCCGCGCGGGGCGTGGACGATCCAGGCGCCGAGGCGACCGCCCTCGTGCAGCAGTACGTTGCCCGTGGCGATGGCCGCCAGCGCCTTCTCCTGGGTCGAGGTGAGCGTGACCGGATTGTCCGGTGCCTTGTTCGCGCTCGCCTTCTCGGCTGGGGCCGGCGCCGCTGGCTGGGCTGCGGCAGTCCAGGTGGAGAGGGAGCGGTAGGTCTCGGTGAGCCCGGTGAGGCGTTCGTGGAGTTCGGCGCGGCGGGCCACCAGCAGGTCGAGGGAGAGCGCGGCGGAGCCGACGACGCCGCGGGTCTGCGGCTGGTCGACGTCCCGGCCGTCGATGACCGCCTGCATGTCCCGCTGGATCATCCTGGCGAGGCTGACGAGGTTGTCCTGAACGTGGTCCATACGGACGGCGGTGCGGGCGAGTTGCTCGAGGAGCTCGCCGAGCGGGCCGCCGTCGTCGGTACCCGGAAGGGAGCGGATGTGGTCGACTCCCAGCGTCTGGTGGACCATCCGGGTGCCGACGTCGGTGGCCTTGAGCTTGACCGGCCGCGGCGTGTACGCCACTACCGGCCTGCTCTCCGGGTCGAGGACCATGCGCAGCCGTACGACCGAGCTCAGCCAGCGCTCGCCCAGGTCCACGGCATCGGTCCAAGAGTCGACGCGGCCCTGCGCGTCGGCGAGGACACGGTCGAGGGCCTTGGCGGCGAGCGGGCGCAGCTCGGGCGGCAGAGCCGGGATCGGCTTCCTCGGGCGGTGTCCCGAGGTGACCGGGGTGCCGCCCGGGCACTGCGCGGCGACCAGGGCAGCGGCGGCGACGGCCTCGTCGCCCTCGCACGAGTCGACCAGCGGCGGCCCGGAGGTTACGCGGGCGAGCCGGCCGCGGATCACCGCGGCGCGGTCTTGCGCGGGGGCGGTGTCGACCTCGGTGGCGAACTCGCCGGCGTGGTCGCTGTCGAAGGGGCCGATTCCCCAGGTACCGATGGGAACTCCTGAAGTCGTGTCGGGATTGGCGCGGTGGAGCGGCGGCCTGGATCAGGCGGCAGTGAGCTGCTGGTGGGCGAGGGCGGCGATGCCGGTGGCGACGGCGTCCTCGAGCGTGTCCACGAGCGGCACGCCGGCGACAGTGAGCCGCTCGGCCGAGTGCAGGCCGCCGGAATACAGCACCGGGAATGCGCCGACGGCGCGCGCGGCGGCGGCATCGTCGAGGGAATCTCCGATCACCAGCACCCGGGACGGGTCGACGTGCGGCCCGAGCGCCTCCAGATGGGCCGCCAGCGCCATGCCCTTGGTACCGCCGGAGGAACTGGTGCGCCCGTCGACGCGCTCCAGCAGCCCGCCGATCCCGACCTGCGCGACCTCCTTGACGAGCACCTCGTGCGGGGCCAGCGACAGCAGGCTCTGCCCCAGCCCGCGGGCCCGAAGACGCAGCATCAGCTGCCGCGCACCGCTGCGCAGGCGGACCGGCCGCCGAGCGAGGACGTCGAGGAACGCGGCGTCGCTGGCCTTCCACTCGTCCTCGGTGATCGGCCGGCCGAGCAGCGCCTCGTAGAAGCGCGGGATGGGCACCCGGTGCTCGGCCTGGTAGGTCTCGCGGGACACGGGGGCGGCGCCGAGGGCGGGGAGCGTGGCGTTGAGCGCGGCGACGTGGTCGTCGAGGTCGTCCCTCAAGGTGCCGTTCCAGTCCCAGACAATGCGGATCGGGGCGATGGTGGTGCCGGTCGAATGGGTCAAGCAGGTTCCCTTGTCGCAGAGTTGGGGTCAGGAAGAAGTGGTGAGCAGGCGGCGTCCGGCCGCGAGGATGCAGGCGGTGCTGGCAGCGGCGAGAGCGGGCACCGCGGCGGCGGCGAGCGGCCCGTCGGCGCAGAGGTGTCCGGCCAGGGAGGTTCCCGCGGCTTGGCCGATGCCGATCACGGCGATCATCCACGCGGCGGCCTCGGTCGCGGTGCCGAGCGGTGCCAGCCGGTCCAGCAGGACGAACACGGTGGTGAGCATCGGCGCCAGGAACAGACCTGGCAGCACGGCCAGCGCGACGGCGGCTGCCGACGGAAGAGGGGCGAGCAGCGGCAGGAAGCCCGCGGCGAAGCCGGCCGAGGCGAGCACCAGGTGGTGGGCGGTAGAGCCGGGCCAGGTCCGGCGGGCGTAGAGGACGCCGCCGGCGAGGCTGCCGGCCGAGAACGCGCCGGGCAGCAGGCCGGTCAGCCAGCCGTTGTGCTGACGTGTGGCCAGGTCCAGGGCCAGCATCGTGAAGGAGCCGAAGGTGGTGCCGAGGAACGCCATCGCGGCCAGGACCAGCAGCAGGCCGCGCGAGCGCAGTGGCCCGAGCCAGTGCGCCGGATGGCGCTCGGGCCGCCACCGGTAGGACGGCGGGCAGAAGGCGACCGTCAGCGCGCCGTACAGGCCGACTATCGCGCACGCCACGAGCACGGCCCTCGACGAGAGCAGCTGGGCGAGGGCGGTCGCGGCGAGGGGGCCGGCCACGAACACGATCTCCTGGCTGGTGGAGTCCAGCGTGTACGCGGCCCGCTGCCGGACGGGGTCCGGGACGAGGTGGGCCCACCTGGCACGCAGCCCAGCCTCCAGCGGCGGGGTGAACAGACCGGCGAGCGCCGCGAGGGCGCCCGCCCACACCGGGTGGCGGGCCGGGTCGGTGACAGCGAGCGCGATGAATGCCGCGCCGCTGACCGCCGCCCCGGTGGCGGCGACCGGGGCCAGGACGGTGCGGTCGACCAGGCGGCCCAGCAGCGGCTGGCCGAGTGCTGCCGCCAGCCCGTACAGGGCGGCCATGGTGCCGCCCAGCGCGATGCCGCCGCCGGCGGCGCGCACCGCGAGCAGCAGCGCGATCGGCGCCATCGCGGTGGGCAGCCGGCCCACCAGCGTGCCCAGCAGCAGCGGGGCCACGTAGCGGGTGGCCAGGACGGAACGGAAGCCGTGCCGCTCAACGAGCCGAGCTTCAGAGGAGGTTGGGGCGGCGGTGTCGGATGCGGGGAGCAGGGGCGCGTTCCAAGGGTCGAGGTGGCGGGGTCACAGACGGCAGTACGGGCCCGCGGGCTGTGGGAGAGCGGGGTCCAGCGCGGTGGCGGCGGCCATCACGTGTCCGTGTGCCTGCCGGACGATCCCCGCGGCCCTGGCCCGCAGCTCCCGGACGCCCTCGCCGGCCGCAGCGCCGGATGGGGCCTGTTCGAGACCGGTGGTCAGAACCCCGGCGGCGGCCAGAACGCCGCAGGCGGCGGATTCCAGGCTGCGCAGCGCGCTGATCGCCTCGCGGGTCGGCGGGCTGGACAGGTCGGCGATGGCGGCGGCGTTGGCGCAGGTGATGCTCAGCATGACCAGCGCGGTCAGGAGGTCCGCGCCCAGTTGGCGGGCCGGTTCGGCGTCGTCGAGGGCCTGGTCGAGCACGTCGGCCAGGCCGACGAGGTGCTCGGCGTCGCCGCTGATCGTCTGGGCGAGCTCGGCCGGGAAGGTCGCGGCCGTGGCCAGGTCGGCCCACGGGTCGCCGGTCGGGAAGGCGTCGCTCGGCTCGGACAGCGTCTGGTGGTCGGGGTTCAAGGCGGCGGTGTCCTTCGTCGTCGTGCTGGCGGGTGGGCGCACGGTCAGCGGGTTTGCTTGGGCTGGTGGCCAGTTGGCGGGTGCTGGTGCGCGGCGCCGACGGCCGGGGTGACCGGGCCGGAGAGGCGGGTAGCGCGCGCGGCTTTGGCTCGATCGCTTGCGGTGCGGGTGAAGTTGGCGGTCGTGACCAGGAACGGTTCGACTTCCGGCCGGTGGTTGAGGTCGGCTTGGTCGCGGAAGACGGGCATGGGGTTGGTCAGGGCGGCGGTGAGTTCGCGAACGAGGTGGGTGGGGGTGGCGGAGGTGAACGTGGCCCGCCACAGCCGGCCCGCCGAATCCTGTCCCGCCGCGGGGCCGGCGGTGATCTCCCACGCCTCCGGCCCTCTGGTCAATTCGTCTTCCCACGAGCCGATATGGGAGCGGCGACGCACGGAGAGCAGCTCGTCGGGTGAGCTGTACAGCAGGTCGCTGTCCCACAGTTCGTCCAGAGTGAGGACGCGGCCGGTGCCGTCGGGGTCGCGTGAGCGGTTCCAGCCGGCGCGCTCCAGCCGGCCGATCGCCTGATGGGGGTGGCGGTTGCCGTGGAGTGCCAGCAGGCCGCCGTCGGCGAGGTCGGCGGCGAGGCGGTCGGTCAGGGCGGCCACCAATTCGGGCGGGGTGCCGAAGTCGAAGGCTCCCTGCCAGACCGGCTGGTGCATCGGACCCGGCGCGGCGTTGATGATCCACGCCGCCGCGTAGAACGAGCCGGAGGGCACGTGGGCCAGGCGCACCCGCCGGCAGGGGCTGTCGAGGATGCTGTCCGCGCCGCCGATCATCTGGCGGTTCCAGCCGTAGTCGTCGGTCAGCGGCGTGATGACGCGCTGCTCGCCGTGCTCGGTCTCGCCGGCCAGATGGACGGGCCCCACCGCCAACTCCTTCGAGCGGTCCAGGAACTGCTTGACCTGCTCGGTGCTGCGAGGTTGGGATGCCGTGGTCCTCCTCCTTTCGAACTCCCCGTCTGGGAAACGTGGTTGTGGTCAGCGCTGGCGGGCGGGGGCCGCGCTGATGATGAGCGGGGCGGGCTGGGGCTCGGGCTGGTGGGAGAAGACCAGGCGGCTGGTCGCGGAGCGGAGCCGGGCCGCCTGGGCCCTGCTTGCCTCGGCCCGCTGCTCGGTGGGTGCCGGCGATGCCGCAGGTCGGCTCACGGCGAGGGCGGCGGCCATGGCCGGGCTGGCGGCGGGCGGGCGTGGTGCGCCGGGCAGGTGGGCGTGGGCCCAGTCCTCGGCGGCGTCGAAGAACGGCTCGAGCGCGCGTCCGGCGGAGGTGAGGTGGTAGCGCTGGTTGCGCGGCTCGCCGTCGCGCGCCACCAGGCCCTGCTGCTCCAAGGCAGCGACCCGGTGACCGGCGGAGCCGGCGGGCAGCACCTGCAGGATGTCCGACCAGTACGCCTCCCCGTGCTCCAGTTCGAGCAGGATGTCGGTGGCGAAGCTGTAGCTGAGCGGCGCGAGGGCTTCCTCGATGACCTGGGCCCTGGCCTTGGGCTGGTGGGCGCCCTGGTGGAGGCGCCCCCAGTCCCAGAGGGTGTCCAGGACCGGCTCCAGAGCCTTTCCCGCGCCGGTGAGCGCGTAGCTGCTGGTGCGCCCCTGGCGGCTGCGGTGAACGAGGCCGGCCTCGTCCATCTGCTGCAGACGCCGGTGAAGGGTGGTGTCGTTGACCATCGGCAGCGCGGCCTGGAGATCGGCGTGGCGCATCGCGTCGGCGCCGGCCAGAGACTGCAGGACCCACACGCTCCAGCGGGGGGAGACCAGTTCGACGCTGCGCTGGATCGGGCCGGCCTGGTGCGCCTGGTCGCGGACCGGGCGGGGGGAGACGGCGGGGGCTGCGGGCACGGAGGTGCGCCTTTCGGTGACGGGAGGCCAGGGCTGGTGCTGGTGAGGACTCAGGTGAGGCGGGCGGCGGGGCTGGCGGAGATCACGAGTGGCGGCGCGGCTCCTCGTACTGCCGCCGCCGCCGAGGCGGTGGCGGGGCGGTGGTCGCCGGTGGTCCGGGAGGCGGCGAGCGCGGCCTGGAAGCGGGGCGGAAGCCCCCGTGGGGTGGGGCGAAGGCGGCGGGCGGCGGTCTCGTAGACCGCCAGGTCCCGCCGCTCGCCGACCGCGATCACGTGGATGGCCTGCAGGTGGCGCGGGTGCGCCTGGGCACGGCGCTCGGTGTAGACCAGGCGGTACAGGTTGCGCTCGTCCAGGTAGATCTTTCGGGCCGCGGACAGCTCGCGCCCGACATGGTCTTCGAGGACGGGCCCGCGTACCTCGGAGCGCACCAGGCGGTCGAGGTAGCGGATGGCCAGCTCGCGGACGTGCGCGGGCACCGCCAGCAGATCGGTGAGCGCCTCGGGGTGGACGCTCACCTCGGCCAGTGCCCGCGCGGCCGTCACGCTCACCGGTGCGGGCCTCCGGCCGCCGGCACCGCAGACACCCGAACGGGCTCGGGCAGCACACCGGACGTCGCGCGCACGGTCGGAGCCGATGTCGAGCGGCTACGGGCGGCGCTCGCCGCAGCCGACACCTGCACCACCGTGTCGGCGGCCAGCGCCGCCGGCAGCGACCGGTCGCGGACCTCCAGCCACGCCTGCGCCTCCTGCGGGCTGCCGAAGGAGCCCTCCCGCAGCGTGAACCCGCCCTCGTCGCGGATGTGCTCGATGTGCAGCAGGTACGGCCTGTCCGCAGCCCGCGGGTCACTGTCGCGCAGCAGCGCCCAGCTCTCGGAGAGTTCGACGCCGTGGTCGACGATGTCGTAGCGGCCGGGGCTGGCGATGATGCGCCGGGCGATGGCGGCGCTCTTCGCGTCGGCCGGGGTGCTCTGGTCCTCACCGTGCTGGACGAAGTACGAGACGCTGGCGCCGTGTTCGACCAGCCACGCCATGCCAAGGGCGATGGTCGGCTGCGCCGCCGTCCTGAGCCGAATGGTGCCCGCATCGTGGTCGTAGCGGATGTGGAAGGCGTGGATGGCCATGTCGGAGTCCAGGTAACCGACGCGGTCCTCGAACAGCAGGTACTCGTCGGGATCGCCGTACTGGGCGTCGAGGAAGCCCAGGACTTCCTCGGCGGCCTGCAGGCGCAGCTGGATGCCGGCCGATTCGGCGTCGGCGGGCTTGAGGTTGGGGAAGTCGTAGTCGTTCAGGGCGGACACCTTCGTCGGGCGGTTGGGGGCGGGCAGGCTCAGGCGGCGGCCGGGAGAAGCGCGTCGGGGTCGGTGAAGCCGGGGTGGTCCAGCACGCGGTGGCTGATGTGGCCAAGGCTCGAGCAGGCGGCGAACGGGCCGTCAGGGCTGCGGAGTTTGCCGAGCAGCGGCTCGAGGTGGTCGCGCAGCCAGGAGGAGGGGCCGGCCGGGCCCGATTGCGGGTCGATCGCGGCCTGCCAGGCCAGCCAGCAGGCGTGGATGCGCGCGACCGCGTCCGGATGCTCGGGCCAGCGCAGGCACCAGGGCCGGCCGGCGGTCACCTCCGCACCGAAGATGGCCGACAGGATCTGGTCGACCCACGGCGTCATCAGCTCCAACTCGGCGTAGTACTCGGGGTCGTCGAACGCGACGATGTACATCGGCTCGCTGCCCGGCTCGGCCTCCTCGGCTGCAGTCTCCTGCGGCGGCGCTTCGGCACTGGTCATGCTGGCCAGCTGCTCGGCCTGCAGTTCGTAGGCACTGGCCAGGGCGTTGAGGCGGGCCGACAGTGCCTCGACCTGGTCCTCGCTCAGGCCCGCCACCGGCTCGGCGGTGAACAGCGGCGCGGCGACTGCCGGGTCCGCGGCAGGCGGCGCTGTCTCCTCGGCGGGGGTGTGGTCGGGATCGTGGCTGGTCAAGCGGGCTCCTGGCGTTGGGGGCGATAGACACGAGAATGCTGATGAAGCGGCCGTTTTAAAACGGCCACCTGCGGGTGTATAAGGCGGCGCCGCTCACGCTTCGCGATGGCGGTGAGCCCCGCACAGGACCGCTGGCGGGGACAGCAACTCCAGTGCCCTGGCTGCCTGTTGGGGGACGACTCCGTTGCCGAGAGCGGTGAGCTGTGCGGCCCGGCTCAGCCCGGGGACGTCGCAGACGAGGCCCTTCTCGACGCCCATGATCCACTCGACGAAGGCCGGGGCCAGCCGTCCGCGCGCATCGGTCGGGTCCGGCGCCGGGCGGGTGACCCGCTCCCAGCGGGTGATGGCCGGCCCGTACGGTCCCCACCGGCTCAGTCGCTCCCGGGCTCCGACGTCGTCCAGATCGGCAACGGGGGTGAGCAGTCCAACCCCGTGGTCGGCGTCGCCGTCACCCTGCTGCCGGGTCGCGATCCCGGCCGCAGCCGCGCCGTCGCGCTCGGCAGCGTCAGGTCGCCCTTGCTGCCACGCGAGTTCGGGCCGCCGTGCGTCCCGTCGCTCGCCTTCGGCGTCGGCAGCAGATGCTCCACCTCGTCGCTGAGATTCGGACCGTGCCCGCCTTCCCGCCTGCGATCCGGGTGCTGACTGCCCCCGATGCTGCCCAAATTCGACGTCGGAGTTTTCAGCAGCGTGACGGCATGCCCCAGGTCCTCGCGAACCGAGTCCGGCCCCTTGGCGTCCCTCGCCTTCGGCGTGGGCAGAGCGCGGCCAGGCGGTGAGGAAGATCCGCTCTCGTCGATGTGGCGCGCCGACGTCAGAGGCGCGTAGCATCGTCCATCGCGCATCCATCCCGAGGCCGGCCAGGTCCGAGAGAACAACGCCGAGTGCCCGCACAGCAGGTTCAGCTCCTGTGTCTCCCAGACACCACGGGCAGAACTCCAGATCGCCATCGGCTGCCGCAGCAGCGGGCGCTGAGAGAATTCCACGAACGTTCTCGATCACCACCAAGCACGGGTTGAGGATTTGTATGGCACGGGCGATGGTGTGCCACAGGCCCGAGCGGGTGCCCTCCATCAGCCCCCTGCGGGCACCCGCGACGCTGACATCCTGACAGGGGAACCCCGCTGCCAACACGCACACGGGCTCGACAGCACGCCAGTCAACTTGCGTGATATCGCCAAGATTTGGCACATGCGGCCAGCGGTTGCGCAGGATGGCCGCCGCATGGGGATTGGACTCCGCGTGCCAGGCGACGGACCCGCCGAAGGCAGCCTGGACCCCCTGGTCCAACCCTCCGTAGCCGCTGCACAACGAGCCGATCCGCACTCCGGGTGCGGTCAGGAGAGTCAACGTCCCGTCACAGCAGAAGAGTTGCTGTGCGCGGGGGGAGTGGCGACGACCGACGCCCGGGGGCCGGCGGCTGCGGCGGCGGGCGAGAGGCCGGTCGTCGCGGGGCGTCCGACCAGGGCCGAGCGCAGGCGGGCGGCGGCCGAGCGCGCGCTGGAGCGTAGCGTCCCGTCGCTGACGTCGGGCGAGGACGGGTGGGCCGCGCGGTTGTGCAGGTTTTTCGCGGCCAGGGCCAGCGGCTTGTCGGCGAGGCGGATCTGCGCCTGGGCGGCGGCCCACTGCTTCGGCTCGACGCCGTACGGGTTGGTGAAGGTCTCAGTCAGCGCGATGAGCCCGACCAGATGCGTGTCGGCCTCGGCGATGAGCGTCGCGCCCCGGCTGAGCGTCTGGGCGGCGAGCCGCGTCTCCTCCGTGGCGGACGGGCTGTCCGCAGCTGTGCCGTTGAGGACGGAGGCGGTCAACACCGCGTCCCGGTGCGCCTGGCGGACCGCCATCAGCTGCTCGGCCGCGTTGGCGGGACTGGGATCCCTGTCGGTCAGAGCCAGGAAGGCCCGCAGGGCGTCGACGTGCTCGGCGACGCGGCGCACCTCGTCGGTGTGAACAGTGGTGGTCTCGGGCAAATCGTTCTCTTTCGCAGGTGTGTTGGCGCGGCGGGCGGCTTTGGGCCCGCCCCCTGTCGCGGTCAGCGGGCGGCGCGGGCCGGGGAGCGGGCCGGTGCGGGGGCTGCCGGGGTGAGGGCGGATTCCTCCGGCGGCGCAGTGGCGGTGCTGCTGGTGGAGCGGGACGGCGTAGTGGTGGCGGCCTTCGCGGCTGGCCGGGCGGTGTACACCAGGTGCGGGGCCTGCACGGACTCGTCGACCGCGCTGCGGGTGGTGGCCTGGGCGTGCTCGCCCGCGGCCTTCTCGGTGATCGCTAGGAGCGCCTTCGGCTCCGGCCCGGTCAGGTTGGCGGCGATCTCGGCCACCGTGGCGGCTGCCTCGTCGAGGATGTGCCGCGCGGCCGACAGCGCCCGGTGGGACGTGAGACGCTCGCGCGAGATGACGGGCCGCTCGGCGGGTCGGTCCCTGATCTGGACGGCGGCGACCAGGGCCGGGGTCGCACGCAGGACTGCCTTGCTGATCAGCACGCCGGCCATGCCGTAGGCGAGCGTCGAGCGCCGGTGGGCGACTTCCTCGTCCGCGGTGAACGTGGTGCCGGACAGAGGGCCGTCACCGGTATTGATGATCACCGTCTTCTGAAGCCGGGTCAGGTCCTCCAGCGCCTTGGAGATCATCTGCGGCGTCGGGCTGCGGTAGGTGGAGATGTGGAAGAGCCGCTCGGAGTGGACACCGAGTTCGACGGTCAGGTCGTGCAACATGCGGGTCTCTAGGTCGACGCGACGGGACAAGAGCGGGCTCCTGGCAGAGGAAGGACTGGGCGGGGTGCACCGAGCGGTCGGCGGTGCGGGGAGGGGGCGGCAGGTCCGCTCAGCGGCTGAGCCGGGCGGGTTCCCAGTCGGCGCCGGCGCCGGTGGCGGTGGCCGGTTGGGCGGAGACGACCGGCGCCAGACAGCAGTTCGGTGAGCCGCAGCAGGATCGCGGCGTCGCGTGTCGCCGTGAACTCCTGGCCCCACATCTCCCCGGGGCTGGGCACCCCACGGCGGGGCCCCTCGGACAGTTCGGCGCCGAGGCGGGCAGCGCCCGCGATGTAGGCGGCGAAGGCGTCGATGTTCTCGCCGAGCAACTTCGGCACCTGGCTTGGCTCCTGGGCGGCGCTCTGCCGTGCCGCTCGGCGGACCTCGGCAAGGTCGCGGACCAGAACCGCGAGGCGCTCGACATCCTCGGGACGCACATCGCTCATCAGCGGCCCCGACCTGCGGCAGCTGGCTGGGCCTGGGCGGGCTGCGCGGTGACGCCCGCAGCCTGGGTGCCGGCGGCGGACGCGACCGGCCCGGGCTTGGGCAGCCGCCGGGCGGCGGTCTCGAGCTGCTCGGCGCCGAACCAGGCAGCCTTGTGAGCTTGCGACAGGGCGGTGAGCGCCCCGTACACGCGCTGCTGGTACGCGACGGCGGCCACGGCGGCAGGGTCCGTCGCGGGGTCGCCGCGCAGAGCCCGCAGGGAGAACTCCAGAGCGAGGGCCAGGTGCCGGTGGGCGGTAGCTGCGTGAACCTGCGCGCCGAGATAGGCATCCGCCATCGCCGCTGCGGCGGCGTCGGTTTCCGGTGCGATCGTGGCGTGGCGGGCAGCGTTGTCCGCGCAGTGCCGCATGAGGGTCTGGAAGCCGGCGGTGTGCTTGAGCAGCTCGGCGGGGTCGGGCACAGGGGTGCCGGGTGCCTTCGCGGCGGTGTCGGCGCGGGTGCCGAGCATCCGCAGGATGTTGGCGAGGTCGCCCAGGCCGAGGACGTGCAGGGCGGGGGTCGTCTTGGCCATACGAACTCCACGAGCAGGAAGGAGGGTTGTCAGGTCGGCCGGGTGGTGGTGCTCTGCCGGAACGTCACCGGCTGCGCTGAGCGGTGGGGGCGGCTGCGGGCAGCTCGGCCCGCAGTGCAGCCGCGCTGATCGCGACGAGCGTGCGGTTGCCCGCAGCCACGGCGGCTGAGCTGCGCGGGCCGCGGGCATTGGCTGGGGAACCGGAGGGCGGCATCGACAGGGCGAGGGCGTCGGTGCGCAGGTTGTCGACGGCCTCTCCCAGGGCCAGGCGCGTATGGGACAGGGCGAGGTTGAGCTGCTGGCCGGCCTTCTCGCGGTTCTGCTGTGCGGCCGGGCTGGCGAGGCCGTCGACCTCGTAGAGCTGGCCGGCCATCGAAGCGGCGCGGCTGATGGTTGCCACCGCCCTGCCGAGCTTCTCGGCGGCGTCGGCCAGGGGCCGGACGGCCGCTCGGTGGGCGCCGGTGCGGGGAGAGCGGGCCAGGGCGGCGGCCGTGGTGAGGAGCAGCTGGTGCTGTGCGCTGATCGCGGTCGTCTGCTCGGCAAGTTCGGTCAGGGCGGGCGGGCCCTGTTCGCGGTAGGCGGCGGGCACAGCGCTCTGGAGGCCGGCGATCGTGGTGGCGGCGGCCAGCAGGCGCTGGTCCGGCCGCTGCTGGGAAGGGGCGGGCACGGCGGTGAGCACGGATCTCCAAGACGAGGGTGGGAGGACAGGGCGTTCACGGGGCCGGCTGGACGGCGCGGTGGTGGGCCGGGACCGGGCGGCGGCGCAGTGGGCAGGCGCGGCGTCTCACTGGCCGCGGTGGAGCGGGATGACGTTGGCGGGGTCGGCGGGGCGGGCCGGCCTCACGAGGGATAGGACGGTGATGGGTTCCGCGTGGGGGAAGATCGCGGTGCGCAGGCGGGCGGCTGCCGCCCGAACGGCGACGGCGCGGGGAACCGGTTCCGGTACCGCGGTGGGCAGGCGATCGGCGTGCACCCGCAGGTCCACCGCCGCGTTTTGCAGCGCGATATCGGCGCGCTTGACGAGAGCCTGTGCGTTTTCCTGCTGGTTCGAGACGGGCGGGCGGTGCTGGTGGGCGACGACCAGGGTCAAGTGCAGAAGTTCCGAGAGGTGCTGCATGGCCCCGGCCAGGTGACCGGCAGCCACATCGAAGGCCAGCTCCGCGCGGCGCGCTGTCCGCTGCCTGGGTCGCGCGGCGCCGGCGGGAGAGGCCGAGCTGGCGGCGTGGGTGCGGAGCGCGTCGAGGGCCGCGAGCTGGTGGATGACCTGGGTCGCGCCCGGAACGCCGACCTGCGGCCAGAGGGCAGGATCGAGGTTGCGAGCGGTGTCGATGCGGTCGGCAAGCGCACGCAACTCGTGTGTGTAGCTGTCGGGGGACGTGGCCAGGGGGAACCTCCTTACAGCGGCGGGGAACTGCGGACAGGCGGGCGGTCGGGGACTGCCGCGCGGCGCGGCGCGGGCGCGGCTGCCTCCTGGCGGTTCCGCTCGAGCGGCGAGTTCGTCCAGGCCGTGGTGGCCGGCGGGGAGCTGCGAGCCAGAGCGGCGCCCTTGCGGCCACCCTGGAGGACGACCGGTGACGGGCGCGGTGGCAGCTCGCCGTTGGCCGCGGCCCACCGGGAGCGGACCTCCTCGACCGGCTGCACGACCTGTGCGGCGGCGCCGAGCAGCCGGGTGGCGGAGATGGAGGCGTCCAGCGCCATGACCCGCACGATGCCCGCCGCCGTCGCGGCCGAGCGCATCAACGAGGCGCGCAACACCAGCTCCCCGAAGTACTCCGGGTCCGCCGCCGCCCCGCCCGCGCACACGGCCCTGACCCGTTCCACCGTCAGCACACCCTGAGCCAGAGCGCCTCGCCGCTGGACCTCCCACAAGGCGGTGAGGGGATCCACGGGCTCCCCGCGGTGGCCGAGCGCGACCACCGCCTGGTAGAGCGCGGCGTGGCCGGCATCGGCGAAGTCGGCGGGCTGAAGCCAGGCGGCGACCTGCGCCACCTGCCTGGGCGAGTCGACCAGCGCGCCGAGCAGCATCTCCTCGTTGCCGAGGACGGCCCGCTCTCGCCTCTCGTCGCGGGCGGTTGTCGGCGGATCCGGCAGCCGGTGGCGTCGGCGGGCATCGATGGGCGCCCCCCAGATGTCGGCCAGCCGGCGGATCACCGACCGCAGGACCCCGGTCAGCTCCACGGTGGCCTCCACCGACCCGCCCTCGGCGGCGGCCAGCAGCCGGTGGGCGTGCTCCTGAAGCGCTCGGCGCACCGCGGTCTCCAGCACCATCCGCCCGTAGGAGGCCGCGTGATCAGAGCGGGGACAGGCGGCGATCAGCGAGTGCCCGTAGGACGCCGAGAATCCCCGACTGGCCTCGGCCGCACCGGCCATGGCCTGAAGCGCCCAGTCGCGGCGCTCCTCCTTGCCAGCATCGGCGGCCAGGGAGCGGTGGCCGGCGGCGCGCTGGGCGAGCAGCACCGCGAACAGCGCACCGTGGGCCGGACGGTAGAAGTGCCGAGGCTCCAACCAGCCTGCGACCGACTCCACTTGCCGGGGATCCAGGAGCAGCGCACCGAGCAGCGCCTGCTCGGCCTCCAACTGGGGGTTCACGCGGCCTCCGACGAGACGACGCCGCCGGGGAGGGCCAGGAGACGGGAGAGTCGCTCGAGGTCCGCGACCAGCTGCGGGTCCTCCACGGCCACCGTGTCGGATCCGTCCGTCAGGTGCCACGTGCCGCGAAGCCGGGCGACCGGCAGGCCGGCCAGGCGCTCGGCTGTCAGCAGTGTCGTCACAGGCGTCCCCGCAGCCCGGCCGAAGGCGCGGACGCATGCACGAAGGACGGCGCGGCGAGTGGGGCGGCGGGTGCCGCGTGGAGCGGGAACCCGGTGGCCGGGTCCACCGCAGACAGGCCCGCCAGCGGCTGCTTCCAGTGCTGATCGGTCCAGTCGTTGGCCTGCCGCTTGGTGGGGAAGGCCCCCTCGCGGATCGTGTACGTCGACTTCTCCTCGTCGACGGTCTCGATCTGCAGCAGGAACCGACGCCCCGCTGCGCGAGGGTGCCGGTCCAACAGCAGCACCCAGGTGCGGTCGTTCGGGTACTGGGCGTACATGGCGTTGTAGCCCTGCAGCAGGTAGCGGTCGCGGGAGCGGCGGACACGGTTCTCGATCAGGCGGGTCGTGCGGTCACCCGGCCGGGAATCGGCGTACTCCCGCCCGCCGAGCAGCTGCACGGGCTCGCCGGACGCGAAGATCCGGTCCACCGGGTCCACGACCTCCTCGCCCCGGCGCCGGGCCAGGGCCTGGGGGTCCGCGCCCCGGCCGACCAGCCAGTGCCCGGCCCAGGCGAACGTGGCAGCGGACTTCGTGCGGATGCTGAACGTCTCCGCCTGCGGATCGCGGTGGACATGCACGGCGAAGGCCCGCGGAGAGCCGGTCATGGACGACGCGGCCGTCAGGTCCGCGGTGACGAGGAACCGATCACGCCCGCCGGCACTGCGATGCTCGGCGACGACCTCGTAGAGATCCCAGAAGAGCCGCATGTCGCGGTAGACCGACTGCGACGCGGGGTCCGCCGCGCTGAAGCCGTCGAGGCCGTCAAGAATGCCCTTCACACGTCTCCTCAAGGCGGATCGAATGGCGGACGGAAGGGGCAACTGCCAGTCCAGAAGCGGAAGATGGGCACCGTCTGCTGCTCACACGACCGCCTCCCCGCTGCGGCAGGCGTAGGGGGAGCACCCGTCGGCCGGGCCGAACTCCAACTCGTCAGCGGAGAGCCGATCCTGCAGGTCCAGCTGCTCACGGCGAGTCAGCTTGTCGATCGGCGCCTCGTCGAGCGGGACACGCGAGCGGTGCAGGTACGCCTGCCCGAGCAGCTCTCGCCCCTCGGCGGTCGCCCGCGCGTTGCCGGCCCGGATCGCCCGGTCGAAGGCGACCACGTCCTCCCACTCCTCGGGCGATTCATCGCGAATAGCGCGCCACTGCGCATTCCCATGAAATGGACAGCCAAGGCAGCTGCTCTTCGGGGTGCTTTCCAGGCCATGCTCCGCCAGGAGTCCGAGGCAGTCCCCACGAGAAAGGCCCAGCTCGATCAGCGGGAACCTGTTCTGGGTGTACTTGACATCGGCATCCTTCGCCCGATGGAACTCATCGGTGGAAATGCCGATCCACTGCTCGGCGAACACGCCGCGCGGCACCCGGACCGGATGCGGATAACCAAGAAGCCTGCGCACCTCGCGCTTAATCGGTTTAATTTTATACTCGGACGTACACTGACGCCGAGTCATGCCAGGAGTCCCATCCCGGTTGAGAATGTAGAGCGGCATGGACGCGAACCGATGTGCCGGGTCGAGAGCATCCTTCCTGATGTTCCCGGAGGATACGCGAAGAATCGGAATACTCGCAGGCCGGGCTATCTCCTGCTCCACGCGGTCCAAATGCCGATAGACTTTCTCCGGCTCCCAGCCGGTGTCCGAGAAAATGGCATAGTCGATTTTCGGGAGCTCGCCGAGGGCGGAAAGAAGGAGCAGGGTGGTGCTTTGAACTCCGGCGCCTAGGCTGAGGATCCGCATCGCCGGTTCGGTGGTGGTCATCATGCGGCCTCACCGACCTTGGCAAGAGCCCGCTCGGTGATGAGTACGGTCTGCCGAGAGGAGGCCGCTCCGATTTTGTCGGCGCCGGGCTCCTTGTACCAGGGGTGGAGCTGGAGAAGTGCTGGCTTGGTGCCGGTCGCGAAGAGCAGGGCGGTTCCCTTCCGAAGGCTTCGGATCTGGTCGGGCGGCAGAATTCGCTCTTGCCGCATGGAAGTTGACGTAGACCGGCCGGACTCGGAAGTGGAGTGGGAGACGGTCTCGACATCGTGGTCGCCCACCAGGCGGCTCAATTTGTCCGCGAAATCCGCGTCATCGATTCCGGAACCGATCAATTTGACCGTCGCGGCGGACCACATGGCGTCCATGCCCGCTTCTCCCCAGACTTTCTGGCCCTGCCGGTAGCTCTGAAGAATCGTGATCGGGATGACTCCACGGCTTCCCAAGTGGGAATACAAATCGGGCAAGTCTCCGATTTTGCAGACATTTGCGGCTTCGTCCAAGACGGCCAGCAGCGGCGGGTCGAGACGGCCGCCGTCTCGCTCCGCCTGGATTACAGCGGTGCGCATGACGGAATCGGCTGCCGCGGCGATCAGTGCGCTCGCGCTGCCGCCGCCGTCCTTGGACAGCAGGAACAGGCTGTCCTTGCGGACCACGAATTCCGAGGGCCTGAACTCGGGAAGTTCCGGCTGCGGGGTCACCCATGCTGATATTCGCGGGTCCAAAAGGCAGGCGGCGTACTGGCGGGCGGTCTCATAGATTCCGTCTCGGGTCTCCACCGCGCCGCTGACCGTGCCCTGCAGCTGATTGGCGACAGCGGTCATGTCGTGGGCCTTGAGAATGTCGATCGGGGTTCGGTCGGCGGGCTGAGCGAGCCAGGAGAGAACGTCGGTGATCGGCCGTTTGTCGATTCCTGCGGCCAGAAAGAGGGCGCACAGGGTGTTCTGGGCGGCGGTGCTCCAAAAATCGCCGGCCGACGATTCGTCCACGGCCGCGGCTACGAAATGACCGGCCAATCTGCGGGCGCCCGGCAGGTCCTTGGCGTCGGCCAGGATGTCCCACCACATCCCCTGGGGGGTGTGGGCGATCTGCTGCGGGTCCATGGTCCAGACCTGGCCGACCTCGGAGCGCGCCTCCAAGCACGCCGTGTAGGCGTCGCGGGCGGCCTTGTTTGAGGTCAGCAGGATCGGGCCCGGTGCGCGTAGGATCGCCGGCACGGCCATCGACGTGGTCTTGCCCGACCGGGGCGCCATGATCGCGATCATGACGTCCTCCCAGTTGGAGCGGACCTCGGGTCCGCCTTCGCCGAGGCTGCCGAGCAGGACGCCGGTGTCGTCCGCGGCGATGTCCTTGGGCTTGGCCTTGGCCAGGCTCGGCCTCAAGTCCTGTGCCTTGGCGGTGATTTCCTTCGGCAGCAGCGCGGCCAGGTCGCGGGAGGTGGCGAGCCCGTCGGTCGGCTTGCGGCGCTTGAGCCAGAGGCCGATGCCGATGCCGGCCAGGAGCAGGGCGATCAGGCCGGGGGTGACGCGGGCGCTGACGAGCAGCAGCGGCTGGTGGAGGTGAGGCCACAGCTGCGCGGGGTGGAGTGCGGCGGTGACCGGCTGATAAGGGGACCACGGGCCTTGCCCGGCAAGGATGTTGGCGGTGTTGCCGCCGATCCAGGCGAGCGATCCGTAGACGGCGAGGGCGACGCCGGCGCCGATCAGCGTGTACAGGACGGCGTCGGTGCCGGGGGTGGCGGACGGGGATTTGGGCGTGGAGGCGGGAGGCAGGGTGGGGGGTCCTTGCAGAACGGTGAAGGGGGAACCCCTGCGCGAGAAGGGCCAGTTGGCGGGGCGCGGGGTGGGAGATGCGGGCCAAGGGCCCGGTGTCGCAGCCGGCCGGGGGAGGTCACCGGGCGGCGCGGGGTGGTAAAGCCGCGGCTAGGCCAGCGGCCGGTGAGTCTCAGGCACGCAGTGCGGATGCCTGACGGGCTGATGCGGGGGATGCTGCGGGCCGGTCGGCGCCGGGAAAGGGCACGGGCGGGTTGACGGCACCGATCCGGGTGGGGAGTGAACGGGCAGCAACCGCACGCTCGTTGGCCAGGACCGGCTCGACCGGGTGGTGGTCGGGTTCTGTCGCGGCGGTTTCCTCGCTCAGCGCGGCGACGTCGTGGCCGAGTTGGGTGAGCTGCTCGCTGGCGTCCCGTAGCCGGTCCGACAGGGTTTGGGCGGGGCCGCGATCAGGCTCGGAGGCGAGCTTCTGGGCGGCGGTGTCCACGACCGCGATGACTCGTTCGAGGAGTCCGTACTGGGGATCGGTCAACCGGCCGAGGATTTCGCCGATGTCCTGGGCGTTCGCGTTGTAGACCTGGGCGGCGGCCGTGGTCAGCCGGGCTTCCAACAGCAACCAGTCCGACTCGCGGAGGAGCGGCTCGGTGTGGGCACGGGGCAGCGGAGGGACGACGCGCGTGGTGTATCCGGCGTCCTGGAGCATCTGCTGAGCGAACCGGATCCGCTGGAAGAGGTCGGCCGTGCCGTGGCCCTCGGCGGTGTAGATACGGCTGCCGCCCTCGTTGACGAAGCCGGCCCGGCCGAGAATGCCGCAGCTGGCCGGGTCGGGAGCCTGTGCCCAGGCGCTCTGGCCAGGGGTGTTCTCGTTGGGGAGTCGGGCGAACACGATGTGGCCGGCGGAGGGGACGGTGGTGATGGGCGCTCCGTTCCACTGGGGGACTTGGTGGTGGGGGTCATCGTGAGCGGGCGCCGGCGGGTTCGGCGGTCACGGTGACGCCGTCGCCCTGAAGGACGGCCGCGCCGCCGGCCAGGACGGAGACCGGGGAGCGGATGAGCGCGGCCTGGGTGCGGGCCTGGCCGCAGGTGATCTGCTCGGTCTGATGGTCGACCTGGTCGCCGGCGTCGGCCAGGCGCCAGGCGAGGCGGCTCAGCGCGGTGGAGTCGTCGAGGAGGGAGGTGTGCAGCGCGTCCTCGGTGAGTCCTTCCTTGTGGGCCCAGAGCGCGATGTCGCGCACGATCTCGGCCACGCGCGGGATCGGCCCTTGGGTGAGGAACAGCTCGCGGAGCAGCTGGGCGACGTCGTGGGGGTCGTCGACGTCGTGCATCGCCGTTCGCAGGTCGCTGAGCGCCTGGCCTGCTCGGCCGACGCAGTCACTGGCCCGGTAGTAGGGGTTCATGCCGGAGGGATCGGTGGTCAGAGTGGTGGCCTCATCGGGACGCGGCCGGGAACCGGCCTGGGACTTGGCGGGAGATGGCCGCCGCAGGTGTAAGGGGTGCGGGGACGGAGATCGGGATGTTCCGGGCGAGGGCGACGGCGTGCCGCCGGGAGCCGGTGGTCTCCAGCTCGATGAGCTGGCAGACGGCCTTGGCCCGCGACGCATCGTTGTGCAGGCGCGGCAGGCGGCCGTCCAGGCGCATCATCGGGGCGACGATGCGCACCTCGTGCTCACCGGTCCGAAGCGCGATCCACCGGCATGCCGCCTCGTCGCCCACTGGAGCGATTCCGGCGGCAGCCACTACACGGCTCACGGCGCTCGCCCACGCCCCGTCGCTGAGGGGAACGCTGCCGGGATGGGTGCGCAGGGTGCACTGCCACACCTGCCGCGCACGGCCGGGCCGGGCTGCGTCCTGGCCCGAGACGGTGAACTGCCGCAGCGGGCCCTCCAGTTCGTCGACGAGCTGGTCCATGAGGGCGGTGCCGGGAACGGGGAGCTCGACATCGGGGCGCCAGGCCGCGATGGCATAGGGCCGGAGGTTGCCGCGGTTGACACAGTGAAGGTGAATGGCGTTCAGCAGACCGAGGGTGTTCGCGTACCGGGTGATGAAGGGGATCACTGGTGCAGTCCTCCGGTCACCGGGTTCGCGGCCGGGGCGGGCCGGCCGGTACGGCAGTGGAGGGCGGGACCTGGACCGTGGCGGCAGCGACAGCGGACGGCTCACTCGTCGTGCGGCCTGCGGCGGCACTGGCACGGGCGGTGCCGTCCGGCCCCGGCGCGAGGTGCTGGCCGCGCACCAGGTCGATGATGTCCTTAGTGGCGGTGGGCCGGTGGCCCGCCGCGCGCAGGGTGCGTGCGGCGAGGGTGAGGCGCTCGACGTCGTACGCGTCGCCCATGCCGTACAGCAGCCGGTGGTAGGGGAAGTGGAACTCGGTGGTGAAGTCGACGACGAAACCGGCCTGGTCGAGGAGATGACTGACCTGCGGACCGGCGGCCTTGTCGTACTCCGCTCTCACCTGTCCGTTGTCGTCGCGGCGGAAGTGCACCTCCGCGGCGTGTTCGGCCGTTGCGGGAGTCGAGAGGGCCACTGGGCCGGTCGCGGACGTGGGTCTCGGTTCCTGGGCCGGTGCGGAGAGGGGCAGGCCCATGGCGCGCTCGCGAGCGGTCAGGGTGCGTACTTCCGCGATGCTGTCGCCGGCTTCCCGCTGCACATCGCTGAGTACTTCGCACACGTCGCTGTAGCGGTCGTAGAGCCGGTAGGCGGGCAGGGCCTGCTGGTCGTGGTGGGTGTCGTCGATACGCCGCCGGAACGTTTCTGCGGCGGCTTCTGCGACGCTGGTCAGGGCGTCCAGCAGGCCCTCGTCGCCGAAGACGGCGCTCAGGATGTGCGCGGTCTGTTCGTCGTTGGCCGTTCGCAGGCGCCGGGCGAGGCGTTCGAGGGCCTCGGCGGCGGTCGACTTGTCGTCATCGGTGTCGGCCGACCGGGATGATGTGGTCAACGCTTCCCTTCGGCAGGCGGGTCGGGCAGCGGGATGCGGTAGCCGGCGGCCAGCAGCAGGCCCGCGACTTGAGCGGTGCGTTCGCGCCTGTACGCGACGGTGCCTGTTGGGGCGGGAGGCGGGTCGGCTGGACGGCCGGGGCTGGCTGTGTCGGGGGCGGGGTGTGGCACGGGTCCTCGCGAAGGGTGGTGTCGGTGGTCCCGTCTGGCCGCATCGGCGCTACGCCGTCAGCGTGCGCCGTGCGGTCGCCGGGCGTGTTCGGCCGGGGGACGAGTGGCGGCGGCTGTCACGGCCGGGTCTGTGGTGATGCTTCCGGCCGACAGTGGGCGGATGCGCGTCACTAGTACGGGTTTTCGCTGGTCCGGGCGTCGGCGTCGTTGACGGCGGCGGCGAGCAGCTCGGGCAGGTCTGCCGGGCTCGCCTCGCGCTGGTCGATCCACCACGACGCCCGGTCCACGGTGCGGGCCTGGTCCTCGAGCTGCTGCCAGTCGCCTTCGTCGAGGCTGCCCTCGACCACCAGGACGCGGTAGGCGCCGGTCACGAGAAGGTGGCGGCACCGCTCGCCCCAGGGAACCGCCTTGGCGGGGCCGTCCAGCGGTGGCATCCGGTACTGCTCGGCCCACTCGGCGGCGGCCTGCTGTTCCTCGGCTCGCTTGTTCTTGAGCCATTCGGCGCGCTCGGCCTCGTCACCGGACTTCTCGGCGAGCCAGCACGCGCGGCACGCCCGGCCTTCGAGCCAGCGTGCGAACGAGGCGCGCTTGTCGGCCGGACGCTCGGACAGGTCGTGATCGACCTCGTGGCCGCAGGAGTGGGTGACGGTCCAGTTCTTCTTCACTGCCATGGAAAGGGGAAACCTCCAGGATGCTTGGGGTCAGCGGTAGTTGGCGTACGCCTTGCGGGGGTCGATGGCCGGCGCGGCGGCGGCGCTGTTCGCGGCTTCCGCGGCGCCGAGGGTGGCGCCGACCTGAACACGGCTGCTGCGGGCCAGGGCCGCGCGGGCCCTGGGGCTGGCCGCCGGGGCGGTGAGGGCGGGACGTGGGGAGCGGGCGGCGACGCCGGCCAGCTCCTTGCCCGTCGTGCTGAGCGTCGTGCTCGCCTGGGCGATGACCGCCTCGACACGCTCGGCGTCGAGGCTGGACGGGTCGGTGCGCAGCTGCTGCTCGATGCCTCGCAGCCGCGCGCTGATCTCGTTCATCATCGACACCCGGTCGTGGACCAGGGCATCGTCGCGCTGCTCACCGACGCTGGGCCGCACCTCGCGCTCGCCGGCGGGGACGAGGCGGGTGCCGAACGGGTCGAGGGCAGGGGCCTGCTGCTGCGGCGCTGCCTGCGGGCGAGGGGTCCGATCGGCCGCGGGGATGAGCCTGGTGAAGAACGGGTCCAGCGCCTGGGCCTCGGCCTGAGCAGGTGTGGGCGAGGGCGGGGTGCGGTCCATCGCGGCGATCAGCTTCGTGGCGAACGGATCGGTGGGCACGTACGGCTCGTCGAGCGGCTCGTACGCCAGATCGGTGGCGACCGTCAGCCCGGCCTTTCGCAGCTCGCGCACCGCGTCGGTGGCGCGCTCGGCGGCTTCGGGGCCCCGGCCCACGGTGTACATGTGGTCGTCGGCGCGGATGAAGCCGGCCTGCTGCAGCCTCGAGGCGGCGAAGGGCTGGTCGCTGGGGACGGTGGCCACGACGCCGTGCCGCGGGTGGTTGCCGATGGTGACGTCGTGGCGGTGCGCGCTGGGGGAGGCGCTGACGACGACGGCATCGGGGCCGGCGGCCAGTGCCGAGGGGCTCGGCGGGCGGGTGGCGGGGGTGTAGTCGAAGGCCGGATCGGCGGACACCTTGACGCCCCGGGCGCGCATCGCGGCGACGGCCTGGCGGGCCTGCAGGAAGATGTTCTGGTCGGCGCGGCGCAGGACCATGTCCGTGCGGTCGGGCAGGGGACGGAACCCGAAGTCCTCCAGCACGCGGCGGGCGGCGGGGTCGTCGGCGATCGGGGTGGCGACGATGCCGTGTTCCGGGTGGCGGGTGACGGCGAAGTGTGGCTCGGCGGGGATGCGGTACTCCTCAAGACGGGCGGGGCAGCGGAGAGGTCAGCGGCGGGGAAGAGTGTTCGGCTGGGCCGGTGAGGGCGCTGTGGCCGGGCCGGGTGGCCGGTGGCCGGACCCTTGCTGGACAGCGCCGGACCGGGCGGCCACCGCCCGGTCGCTCAGGGCCAGTTGGCCGGCACCGGCTGCCTCGATGGGCGGCGGGACAAGTTCGCGCCGCACCTCGGCCAGCCGTACCTGCAGGCGGTTGATGTCGAAGTGCGCGTCGGTCAGCGCGTTCACGACCTTGCCGCGCTGATCGGCGGGCAGGGTGTCGGCGCACCAGATGCCGACCTCGTCGATCATGTAGCTGAGTTGGGCCAGCGCCCCGCCCTCCACATCGACGGCGGTGCCCAGCCAGTCGGCGGCCAGTTCGCGGGACATGGCCCCGCCGCTGGTCCACGCAGGGGCACCGGGGTCCTGGCGGGCGCTGTCGGGGGACAGGTTGGTGGAATCGGAGGGGGAGGGCAGAGGAGGTCCTGTTCTGGTGGTGCGTCAGCGCCGGGCGGACGCAGGGATCGGAGTGGCGCGGCCGGGCGCGAAGGGCACCGTGGACGGTGCCGCGCTCATACGCGCGGCACGGCTGCCGCGCGCGGCCAGGGCCCGCGCGCTGAGCGGAGGCGGTGTGGTGGTGTCGCGCAAGAAGCTGACGCGGAAGTTGCGGCGGGCCGCTCCCGCGTACCAATCGGCGTACTCGTCGGTGATGTTGAGGCCGCCGGTGGTGGTGTCGTGCCGGAGCATCACGTAGACGCCGGTCTGGTCCGTGCGACGCGCCAGCCACCACTCGATGCCGTCGCCGAAGTCGTGCCGTGCCTCGACCGCGAGCAGCCCCTGGGCGACTTCCTCGGCGGTTGGCCGGTCCGGCTCTCTCAGCCGACGGGAAGCCAGTGCCCTAACTGCCAGCGAGTGGGCCGCCGCGGTGTGGGCGTCGGCATTGGGGAAGGGCCCGGTGTCCTGGAGCCAGGCGTAGTGGCGGACCAGGTCGGCTCCACCCTGCGAGGGCGTGTGCCAGTTGCGGACCTCGAAGCCGGCGCCCAGCAGCTGGTCGATCACTCGGGCGATGTTGCGGACCTGCTCCTCGTGCTCCAGCCGCAGGCTCTGGTGCCAGCCGCCGAACTCGGGGACCTGCCGCCAGAACCCGGCCTGGTAGAGGATCTCTCCGGCGCGCGGGCTCAGTCGCCCGGCAGGGACGGCGATCTCCCCGCGGTCGAAGAGGTAGCCGAAGGCGATGGCCCCGCTCACCGTCGCGTACCCGAGCTGGTGGCCGTCGGTGGCACGGGCAGCTGAGCGTGGGCCGGGGTGACCCGGGCCGAGTCCAGGCTGGTGCTGTCCTCGGGTGCCGGCGCGGCCGGGGAGGAGAGCGTCGCGGCGGCCTGCCGCGCGGTGATGGCGCTGGGTTTCGGCGGGTCGGCCTCCAGCGGCGCCAGGAGCTTGTCGAGGTCCCGCTCCAGCCGGTCGCGGTAGGCGACGTACTCCTCCAGCTTCGAGAGCGCCCCGTCGAGTTCGGCAAGCAGGGGATCGTCCACCCGCCGCCGGCCGTCGGTGATCCGGTGGAGCTGCCCCCGGTAGAACCCGCAGCCTTTCTCGATGGAGGCGAGCTCGCGGTGCGCCTCGATGAGGTTGCGGATGGCCGCGTCGGTGGCGGGGTCGTCCTCCCGTGCCCGGAAGGCGTCGACGCTGCCGAAGAGCCGCGTGAGGCGGTCGTCGAAGGGCGTCAGTTTGATGGCGGCGGCCACAGAACTCCCGGGGGATGGGTGTGAAGTCGGCCAGGGATGCCCGGACGCGGTGAAAGGGGAACTGCCGCCCGGCTCAGCGCCGACGGCCGGATACGGCAGGGACCTGGGCCGGAAGAGCACTGACCACCAGGCCCACCCGGTATCGGTCGGCGCTGGTGGCCAACTGGGCCGCTGCATTGCGGCGTCCGGCGCGATCGGCGTCGCGCTCGCGGGCCTCGATCAGCTCGGCGAGATCGGCCTCCAGCACATCGCGCTGCTCGGCCGCTTCCTCCAGCCGCTCCATCTGCGCGTCGGCCTCATCCAGCAGGGCGTCGTCGACGCGGCGCTTGCGGTCGAGGGCGTTGATCAGGCGGACCCGCTGGAACGCCGTTGTGGTCTCGGCGGCCACCAGGGAGCGGTGGGCCTGGAGCAGGCGGGCGGTGGCGGCGTCCGCGCGGGCCTCGGCGGCGTACAGGGCGGAGACGCTCTCGCCGAGCGCGGCCTCGAGGCGGGCGTCCAGGCGGGTGAGAGTGATGGGCAAGAAGTCCTCCGAGAAGGGCGGGAGTTGATGGGAAGCAGTGGTGCGGGCAGCGGATCCGGAAGCAGCTGAGCAGCGCAGCGTCAGAACGGAGCCCTCGAGTACGAGACCGGCCGGGCCGGCGCGGGCAGCGCGGAAGCAGGCTGCTCGGCCGCGAGGGCGACCTGGGTGCTGCGCGAGGAGACGGTGCGGGCAGCGGCGCGTCGCGGGCTGCCGGGGACGGGCGGCGTGCTCGCGTACCCGAAGGCGGCCCACTCGGCTCGGGCGCTGTCCAGATCGGGGTGCCGGCTGATCCCGTAGGCGCCGCCGCCCTCGGTGTAGAACGTGGCCGAATCGCCGCTGGCTGGGTAGCTGCCCAGCAGTTCGATCTCACCGAAGTGGCCCTGGTGGTGGGCGTGCAGGACCAGGTGCCCGTTGGCGACGTCCGCACTCACCAGGTGGACCCAGGCGGTCCGGCTCCAAATGGCCTGCGGCGGCCCGGCCTCCACCCACGGCGGCCGGCTCTCCACTCGCCGGCGCTGCTCGACAGTGCTGTAGACGCGGGTGAGGCCGTAGCCGGCAGCGGCCAGCAGCCTTCGCGCATCGTTGATCTGACGCTCGGCGGTCGAATCGTCCGTGTCGCGGCGGATCCGGTGCAGTTTGAGGCGGTCGTCGCGCACCAGACCGGCCTGCTCCAACCAGTAGGCGCTGCGCCGGTCGCCGGGCTCGGCAACGATAGTGCCGAGCTCGGGCAGGTGGGCGATGGTGACATCGAGGCTCATGAACCCTCCGATCTATGTCTGCCGTCTCGCGGGTTCGATCCGGGTGCGTTGGGAAACGGGCGAGGTGGGCAGCACGGCCCTTATGCCGCGCCGGCCGCCGATTCGCCTTTTCAGGCCATGCGGGCATCGGTGTCGTACAACTGCCGCTCGGCCGGGTGGAGGAGGTGCTGCACAACGAAGCCTCTACTGGCCACCTTCCACAGCCCGCGCCCCCTGTTCAGGTTGGCGATGGCCTGGGTCTCGACACCGGTCAGACCCAGAAGTCCTGCGGTGGAGGCGAGTTGGTCGGCTTCCTGCCGGTAGATGATGCGGGTGGAGCAGTCGGTGAGCAGGCCCTCCGCGATAGCCCGGCCGCGGGATCCGGCATCGCCTGCCGACAGCAGGTCCGAAAGGCGGTGGATCACCAGCATGTTGGCGATGCCAAGCCCTCTGGACAGCTTCCAGTTGGACTGCATGCGCTCCAGCAGCGGCAGGTGGCGCAGCACGCGCCACGCCTCGTCGTAAATCACCCACCGTCTTCCCGATCCGGGGTCGGCGAGTGCTGCCTCCATCCATGCGGATGCGCACGTCATGGCGAGGACCAGGCCGGTGTCGTCGCCGGAACTGCCAAGGCGGGACAGGTCGATGGTCATCATCGGAGCCCGCGCGTCGAACGTCACGGTGGACGGGGCGTCGAACATGCCGGCCAGGTCTCCGGCCACCATGCGGCGCAGTGCGTGGGCAAGGTCCTCGGCGGCGGCGCCTAGCCGCCGGGAGGGGTCGCCGTGCGCGTCGTCCAGGCGGTGCGGGCTGCCGAGCAGGGCGGCGACATCGCCCAGCAGCGGGACGCGGCCAGCGGATTCGGCCTCGGCGACGACGGTGTCGAGCCCGATGTCCAGTGCGGTGTGCTCCATGGGAGCCAGGTCCCGTCCCAGGACCGTGCGGGCGAGGGAGGCCAGCAGCAGGAGTCGGCGCTTGCGGACTTCGATGTCCCACGTCTGCTCGTCCGCCCCGGCGGGAGCGGGCGGCGCGTCCAGCGGGTTGAGCTTGCCCGGCATGCCGGGGCCGAGCGCGATCGTCCGGCCGCCCAACTCGGCCGCGACGGACGTCCACTCACCCTTCGGGTCGCACGGGACATACACGCGATATCCGAACGAAATCGACCGCAGGGCAAGGGACTTGGCGAGGGCGCTCTTGCCCATGCCGATCACGCCGGCCAGCAGCACATTCGGGTTCGTATAACCTTCAACTTTTCCGTAGAGTGCGAACGGGTCGAAGACGAACGACGCTTCCGCGTGTACGTCGCGGCCTATGTACATGCCGGTCGAGCCGAGTCCGCCCTCGGCCATGAAGGGGTAGGCAGCGCCCGCGACGGCGGTGGTCATCCGGTGCGCGGGAAGTTTGAGCTTGCCGCCGCGCAGGGAGGCGGGGCCGGGCCGGCCGGAGGCCGGGTAGATGGGGCGGACGTCGAGGTCGCTCTCGGCAACGGTGCGCTTGCGCACGGGCCGGCGGGCGTCGCGTGCCTGGTGGCGGGCGTCGGCGAGGGCGCTCTTGGCCTGGCGCCGGGCTGTGCGGTCAGCCTTGGCGGGGGTGAACAGCGCGCTGGCGCTAGCTCGCAACGGTGGTTCTCCTCAAGGTTGTTGGAGGGGTGGGGGCTTTCAGTGGCGGACGAGGCCGGTGAACCCTGAGCGCAGGTCGGCGGGGGTGGCGACGTGCCGCACGCGGGCGGAGGTGGCCATGTGGCGCTGGCAGATCGTCAGTCCAGGAGCGCCTTCGGGCAGGCGCAGGGCGCATGCTTCGCGGGTGGGCAGCCGGCCGTCCGCGCGCGCGGAGGCGTGGTAGGCGTCGTGGAGGTGCTCGGCGGTCTGCCACAGGCGGATCCGGGCGGCGTGCAGGTGGTCGCCTGCCCGCTCGGCAACGGGCCGGGTGGTGTCTGTGCGGGCGTCGAGCAGCGCGTACAGGGTGCTGACGTGGGCGTGGAGCGCATCGAGTTCGGCGCGGGAGGCGGGCTCGTCGTCCGGCACGCTGGTGTGGTGGTGGACCTCAATCGCCGAGGTGGCGAAGCGCATCAGGTCCGGTGCGGTGGGGAGCGGGTGCTGCACGGGGGTTGCCCTTCTTTAGAGTCGGGCCAGCGGCAGGGCGGCGACGGTCATGGCCTCGGCCTGCTGCAGCTCCAGCAGCCGCAGGTCCAGGCCGGCGTTGACGGCCGCGGTCTCGACGGAGGCGCTCGCGGCGCGCAGCTCCTCGGCGGTGTCGGCGGAGATGACGAGCAGTCCGGTGAAGTCGACGTCCGAGTGGCCGGCGATCAGCTGGCGCTCGCGGGTCTTGACGTCGGCGTACTCCATGCCGTCCGCCTCGCTTTCGACCTGGCCCTTGCGTACGCGCTCGGCCGCGTCGGCGACGATGGTGGCCTTCTGGCGCTGCACGTCGCGCAGCGCGGCCTCAAGGGCCTTGGGGTTGTAGCTGAGGGAGAGGCTGCGGCGCACGCCGGAGGCGAAGAGCACCTGGTGGAGGAAGCCCGCGCTGGTCTCGGTGCGGGGCCACTGCTCGACCCAGTACACGACGTGGTGGGCGGAGTCGGTACGGAGCTTGGTCTGCTCTTCGACGAGCACGACCGGGCCGGCGGCGGCCGGGTCGGCCTGGGCATGGCCGTTCTCGGACCAGCGGGTGAGGGCGGCCAGGGAGTGCGGGTCGTAGGCCGTGCGAATGGTCGCGGCGATCTCCTGAGCGGTGAGCCAGCCGCCGGGAACGAGGCCGGCGCCGCGCAGGGACTGGTCGAGACTGCCAGTGATCTGGGAGAGGACGGCGAACGCACCACTCAGGCCGCCGCCCGCCTGGCCGATCAGGCGACGGGCCGCCTTCAGGTCCAAGGCGATGGCGATGTAGCACTCATGAGGGGCCGCGGCAGGCCCTGCGGCGTCGAGCAGGTCCTGGTAGATGGGACCGGCGACGGGGATATCGGGGTGGCCGTGCTCGGCCCAGTAACGCTGCAGGGAGTCGCCGGAGTCGGGGACGGTCCGCTCGATGACCTGGATGGTGCGGATGTGTCCGGAGCGGGAGAGCGCGGCCAGCGTGCGGCCCCAGCCGGCCACGTTCGCGTTCTGGGTCGAGGTGTCGAGCAGGGCGAACGCCCGGGAACTGACACGGGTGACGGCGGTGAGGGTGCCGGCCTTCGGGTCGTGGACGGCGCCGATGGTCCCCGAGGGGTTGGTGACGGCGCGAAGCGAGGCGGCGGTGCCAGGCAGATGGAGCAGGCCCTCGCGACGGGGCCGCGTGGAGGGCCGGGCGAGCCAGACCAACTGGCCCTGGGTGCGGCGCAGCCAGTAGCGGATGGCGATCGGCGCCCAGTCGGCCACGGACCTGCCGTGGTAGCGGATCACGACGATGGCGGCGGCCACAGCCCACAGCGGGGTGAACTGGACGGCGCCCACGATGCCGCGGGTCATGAGGGTTGCGAGCAGGACGGTGCCGGTGAGGACGGTGACGATCAGCTGGGGGGCGGTGAGGCCGAGCAGCACGCCGCGGCGCGATCTGCTGGGGAACTTGACCGTGGTCGGGATCTCGTCAGGGGCGATGGAGGTCAGAGCGGCTCTCTCGTTGCACGTGAAGGGGCGGGGGCCGGCCGCCGCGGAGCTGGGCGGGCGCCGAGGCGGCCGGGCGTGGAACCGGGACGGGGAGGCCGCGGCAGCGCCCGGCGGTACGGACGGGACGCTGCCGATGGCAGGTCAGGAGGCGGGCGGGCCGGGGTAGGTGAAGCGTCCGGCTCCAGAGGCGGCGGGTGCCTTGACCGGCTCCGGCGGTGCGGCGATGACCGGGTCGAAGGCAGGGCCGGGCGAGGCGGAGCCGCCCGCCGGGGCACGGGAGGACGCTTCGGCGACCGGGGCGCCCGAACCTGCTGCCGCGGCGGCTGTCGCCGGGATCGCACCCGCGCGGGTTGCCGAGCCGCCGCCAGAGGCAGGGGCGGGGGCAGCCCCGGCGGTGGGAGTGCCGGGCCTGGTGATCAGGGGCTTGCCCTGGTCGCCGTCGGTGGGCGGCGCCGGAGGCCGGGTGATCAGCGGCAGACCACCGTCGCCGCCGCCGCTGCGGGTGGGGGCTCCGAACTTGAACGAGGTCTGCGTCGGACCGGACGAGGAGTTCGAGCCAGCGGCGTCCATGCCGGGGATGCGGTCCGGGCCCTGGGGGGATCCGATGGCGGCGGCCTTGCCCGCGCCGCCCGCGCCCATCGCCATGCTGCCGGCCTGTTTGGCCGCGCCTTGGGCGACCTGGAGCCCGGCCGACATGGAACGGTGCATGTCGTGCGCTTGCGAGTCACCGGCCCAGTGGATGAACTTGTAGATCGCGAACGGCGACAGGAGCACCAGGGCCATGACGACGATGCCGGCGATGACGTCCGAGAGCGCCTGGAGGCCGTCGGTGGACTTCGTTTCGCCGAGCGCCGAGATGCCGAGCAGGAGAATGATCGTCATCACGAGCTTGCTGAACACGAGGGTGGCGGTGGCCTCGATCCAGCGCTGGCGCCAGCTGCGGGTCGGCTCCCAGCCGCCGCCGGCTCCGGCCAGCGGAGCGAGCACGACCAAGGAGAGGATGGACACCTTGCGGAAGACCATCATTCCCCAGTAGAGGAAGCATCCCACCGCGCAGCCGAGCGCGACCACGGCGGGGATTCCCCAGCCGAGCGGGTTGGTCATGGCGATCTCGCTGACCTTGACGATGCGCCTGACCGCGTCGGATGTCGAGGAGTTGGCGATCTGGAACAGGCCCTTCGACAGGGCGTCGACCACGGTGATGGCGACGCCCGTGAAGGCGATGGCGGTGAAGGAGAAGATGACACCGCTCACCGTGCCCATCAGGGCCTGACTGAGGGCCTGTCCGTCGCGTTTCCAGGCCGCGCGCGCCAGTTGGAAGCAGAAGGTCATGATCAGCATGACCAGCGACATCGAGAGGACGACGGCGTAGTTGTCGCGGAACCATGAGGCGTTCAGGTCGATCGAGGTCGTGTTGTCGACGGCGCGCGAGGCCAGGTCGACGGCGGACTGCGCCAAGTCCCCGCAGGACTTCGCGATCCAGTTGCCGATCGAGGTGGTGATGGAGTCGCCGATGCCGCCGGACACGGCGTCGCAGATCAGGCCGGCACCGGGCAGGTCGCAGAACCCTATGGCGGATTCACCTCCTTATATATAGGGGACAGTTGTCAGAGGTAGACGGTGGGGGCGATGGCCGCGAGCGCGCAGTCCTGCGAGGGTCGGCACTGGACGGCCACGGTGATGGCGCGGTCCTCCGCGCCATTCCCGCCGCCGTTCCAGGTGATCGCCTGCGATCCGGTGACCGTGACCGCGTAGATGTACGCGGTCATCAGGGCGGACGGGTTCTGGGCGATGGCCGCCTGGAACGAGGCCGGCAGATGCGCCTCGGCAACGGTGCCGGTCGCGTACTGGCCGTTGTCGGCCATCCGGCTCCACAGCACCGGGTCGGGCACCTGCCCCTCGACGGACGCCGGGTCCGCGTACTTCGACTCCGGCGTCAGCCACAGCCGCAGGCCGTTGACCTGCTGGGCCTGGGTGAGGTGGCGGGTGTCGTAGGACCACAGCACGGTGGCGAACGCCTTGGCGAAATCGGTGGGCGACGTGGTGTGCGGGGGCCGCGGCACCGACGGGACGGCGGCGTCGGACGGTGCGCCGCTCGGCGCCGCTGAGGTGGACGGCGCCGCGGGGGAGGAGACGGCGGTGGGGCTGGAGGCGGGCGAGGCGGAAGCTGCGGGGTGGCCGGTGTGGCCGCCGCCCGCCAGCCGGGCGACGAGCCCGGCCAGCAGAGCGACGACCAGCAGCACACCCAGCCCGATCAGCATGCGACGGCGGACGATCGCACCATCGCCCTGCCCGAACTGGGAGTTGGGCATCAGTGGACCTGCGTTCCCATGGTGCTGAAGAACGCCACAATCCCGTTTGCCGCGCCGAGCAGCAGGGCGCAGCCGGCGGCCGTCATGGCGCCCTGCTTGCCCTTGGCCTCGGCTCCGTGGCTACCGCTGTGGTGGCCCCAGGCCCACACGAGGCCGGACACGCACATGGCACCGACCACCGCGATCACTGCGAACAGGTTGATGGAGTTGACGACGGTCTTGAGCACGCTGAGGCCCGGCAGGCCGCCCTCGGCGGGAGCGATGCCCGGGTCATAGGCGAGCTGGCGCACCGCGTCGGCGAGAATCATGGACAAAAAGGGCACTCCTGGGGGTAAGAGGGCGCGGCAGGGCGCGAGTTGGCGCGAGCCGGTGAAGGTGAAGAGGGGAGTGGGAGAGGTCAGCCGACGATGCGGCGGGCGGCAACGAGCCCGGGCGACCATTCGGTGAGCGGGGCGATCCGCACCACGTCGGTGGTGTGCGGGGCATGCACCACCAGGCCGGAGCCGATGTACATACCCACATGCTCGGGCCCGCGGGGGCCCGGTTCGAGGAACAGCAGGTCCCCTGGTCGCAGTTGGTCGGCACTGACCGCACTGCCCTCGGTGACCTGGTCGTACGTTTGGCGGCCGATCGTCACGCCGGCCGCCTTGTACGCCTGCTGCGTCAAGCTCGAGCAGTCACAGCGGCCCATCGGATCGGGGCCGTGCGCGGCGGTGCAGCTGCCGCCCCACTGGTAGGCGGTGCCGAGCTGGCCGAGGGCGAAGCGGATCGCGTTCTGCACGGCCGGTGGCGCGTCGGTGGGAATCGTGTAGCCGGCCGGCAGTAGGCCGGGTGGGATGGATCCCCACTTCGTCGAGCCGTCCGGCGCAGGACAGTTGCCCGCCGAGGACGGGACGGCGGGCGCGCTCGGCACGCTGCTCGCGCCCGCGGACGGGGAGGGCGATGGACTGGAAGGGGCGGCGGTCGGGCCGATCGCCTTCACGAGGGCCTGCTGCAACGCGCTCGCCAAGCTCTCCCACTTCGCGTACGCGTCCGGAAAGCCGGAGTGCTGCACCGCCTGGGCGGCCTGGGTCAACGGAAGGTCTTGCCAGCCCGAGACCTTGAGCAGCGCCTGATAGAACGCCGTTGCGGCGTAGTCCGGTTGGCTGATCTGCGCGGGAGTTCCCCAGCCCTGTGAGGGCCGCTGCTGGAATAGGCCGATCGAATCCCGGTCTCCGCCCGGCAGGTTCTGCAGCCCGGACTCCTGCAGCGCGGTCGCCAACGCGATGACCTGCCCGCGAGCGGGCACCTGCAACTTGATGCCGGTCTGCACGATGACCTGCGCGAAGGGGATCTGCACGGACGGCAGGTCGAGGCCCTGGATGGCGGTGGACCCGGGCGACTGCCCGGCGAGGATCGCCTTCACCGCGGCGTCGACCGCGGTGCTGTCCACAGGAGAAGTCACACCTGTGGACGACGAGCACGCGGCGGCGGCGTTCCCGGCCACCATCAGCACCACCGGCAGGCCGAGCGCGACGGGGCCGAGCGCGACGACCCCGACCACGGCCGCGACCGTCTTGCCGCTCATCGGTTCCCCGCCAGGACACCCCCCAGAGGATGCGGAGATATATCCGGCGGGCGGGCGACGGACAGGCCGGTAACCGGCGGCTGGACGATAGAAATAGCGATCTCCGATCGTTCGGTTCGAGGGTTTCTGGCATGCCGGGAAGGGCCCCGTCAAATGACATCGGGGCCTCTTTGCTGGAATGCGGAAAGGAAACCTTGGGTGCGGGACGGGAGCCCGCTTGGCACGGCAAGGTCGAGATCGGCGGAAAAGCTGGTCAGTGCGAAACGGGCATGGGAGTCCCCTGATGGGAGTGGGTGGATCCGGCATACCGGCTGGTCGATGACGTTAGATCCGGGGCCGGCCGTTTTCCAAAAAACCGGCCCTGCCCGTCTCGCAGGGGTCACTTCCTGGCGGTGTTCGACGACGGTAGGGCTCCCTGCGGCCGTTTTCCAAAAAATCCGGCCGGGTCGGACTTCCGTCTCGTCGTCGACAGGGCAAGACGCTACGCAGCAGGGCGGCCGTTTTCCAAAAAATCCGCAGCAACCGGTGCGTGCCGTCCATTTTTTGGAAAACGGCCGGTGCTGCCCTTAGCGTCCCTTTCCGCAGCTGCCGCATCCCGGGATCCCGCCTGGTGGATGGCCGCTGCGCGATGCCCGTCGAGACCACGACCGACGCGGCCGGACCCGCCCCCTACCGGAGGACCTCTCCCTCTTGACCTCTTACACCCTCTATCAGGGCGACGCCCTGACCCGCCTTGCCGCACTCGACTCCGCGAGCGTGGACACCGTCATCACCGACCCGCCCTACAACTCGGGCGGTACGACCGCCAAGGAGCGCACTACCCGCTCGGCTCGCGAGAAGTACACCACCGCGGGATCCCAGCACGACCTCGCCGACTTCCCCGGCGAGAACAAGGACCAAAGGTCGTACGGTTTTTGGGTGACGCAGCTGATGACGGAGGCGTACCGCGTCGCCAAGCCCGGCGGCATGGCCCTGCTGTTCACGGATTGGCGCCAGTTCCCGATCACGAGCGATGCGCTGCAGGCTGGCGGCTGGATCTGGCGCGGCGCGATCAGCTGGCACAAGCCCCAGGCCCGGCCGCAGAAGGGCAGGTTCACCCAGAACTGTGAGTACATTCTGTGGGGCAGCAAGGGTGCGATCGACGGCTCGCGCAACCCCGTGTACCTGCCGGGCCTGCTCTCCGCCAGCCAGCCGTCAGGGTCGAAGCGGCAGCACATCACGCAGAAGCCGGTCGAGGTGATGCGTGAGCTGGTCAAGATCTGCCCGCCGGGCGGCACCATCCTGGACTTCTGCGCGGGCTCGGGCTCCACGGGTGTGGCGGCGCTCCTGGAGAACCGTTCCTTCGTCGGGATCGAAATGACCCCTCACTATGCGGCGGTCGCCGAGCAGCGGCTGCGCGAGGCCCAACTCGCCGCGCAGCAGATCGCCGACGGCACCGCCGACCCGGCCGCCGAGGACGAACGGCCGGACGCCTCCTGAATCCGCCCCCGCGCCGGGCCGCCCGCCACGGGTGGCCCGGCCCACCCCGGACTCACCGGCACGGACCCTCACAACAGCCCACCGAACGGCCTCCACCTCCACCCCGGACGCCGGCACCTCGACCCGGAGACCCTGCTGTACTACGCCCCGTTCACCGACATCGTGTCCGACCTGGACCTCGACGAACTGGACCCCGCCGACGAGCACACCTCCCGCGTCATCTCGCGGCTGGCCGACTGGGAGGACCCCTGCATCGCGCTGGCCAGCTACGACCAGCCTCGCCCCCAGCAGCCGGGCAGGTCAGACCACTTCTACCTCGCCCACGACGAACAGATGGCGGTGCAGGGCAAGCCGTTCTTCCTCGGCGTCCACCTGGAGTGCGACGTGAACGCGCGGCTGGTGCGCGCCGCCGTGCGCGAGGAAGCGATGCCGGTCCTTGCCGAGGCGTGGCTCATCGCACGTGGCGCCGACCCCGACCGGCTGCGAGAGCGCATTCGGGGCAGCGAGTTTGGTGCCGCCGACGCCGAAACCGAGGCGGCGGAAGACTTGCTGCGGCACTCCGGCACGCGCTTCGACGTCCACGACTCGGCGTCATCAGCCGACGCGTCGTACGTGACCTGGGTGATCGCCACCGACAGCGAGGCCCCCGACCCCGCCCGGCCCGTGGCCGTCTTCGTCGGGCGCAGGCAGGCCGACAACGAGACGTACACCCTCCGGTTCGGGCACTTCGACAACATCGAGGACGCCTACACCTGGACCCGCGACCCCAACGCCCCACTGCCGAAGCCCGGCCGCCGCGGCGAAGCCCGCGCCGACGCCGCCCGCCTCGACCGCCGGCCGAGCGCTCCTCGTGGGCCCGCCGGTCTCGGTGACCAGCCCGCGTACCCGCCTGCCGCCGGGCCGCACCGACCACGCGAGCGCTGACCAGGCGGCCGGCGGCAGCCGCTCCCTGCAGCTAGACACCTTCGCGAAAGGCCGCCCCTGACCCCGCGCATCTTCACCGACGACATCGTGCACACCCAGGACTGGTACGACGCGGACCACATGGTCCACGTCACCCCGCGCCACCTGGCCGGTGCCGAGCACGGCATCGACACCGTCCTGCAAGCGATCCCGAAGGCGTACGGCTGGTACACCCACAGCAGCGAGGACCGCGACTTCACCGCCTTCGCCTCGCCGTGCGAGCGGATCCGGCTGGGCTTCCGCAACGAGTACGACGACCCCTGGCAGCTCGTCGCCCGCAGCGACGCCTACTCCGGGGGCCTGGCCGACTGGCAGATCGCCTTCGGCTGGCAGACCCCGCCGGAGCTGGTCGCCGCAGCTCTCGACGAGGTCGCCGCAGCCCTGGCCGAGGACGACGAGCGCGCGTTTACCTGCGGCGGCTCGGGGTTGCGGGTCCTGTTCCCCTTCGCCCAGCAGGACTGGACGGAGACCGTCACCGCCAGCACGTGCACCTTCACCTCGCCCGACGGCCTCGCCACTGCACGCCTACGCCTCACCGACCCCCCGCTGCACCAGGACGGCCCGTGGCATAGCCCTTACCTCCTCGTCAGCTGCACGACGGGCGAATCCCTGACGAGCTGGGAGGCCCGGTTCACCGCCAACACCCCGCTGCGGATCCTGACTGCCTTCACCGCCGCTGCCGCCAGCCCCGAACCGTTGCTGCGCAACAGCACCTACCTCGGACAGGAGATGACGGCCCGGCTGACCGTGACCCCGCTCGCCCCGGCCCCCGTCCGGCGCGCAGCTGCGGCAGCCGGGGCGAGCCCGGCCCTGGCAGCAGCGGGCCCTGCGGCGAAAGTCATCGTCAGCGGCCCCCCGCTGAGCACTGTCCCCTCCGCCGATTCCCACGCCATCTTCCACCGCCGTTGAGGAGGACCGTGCCGACGTACAACTCCGCCGACCTGCCGCCGCCGAGGACCCGCCCGTGATCTTCGTTCCACGACCTCCAACGGAGCGGAGAACTCGAGCCCGCGGCGCCCGATTCACAGCCTGACCGGACCGCGCCGGGCCAGCAACGGCCGACACCCCGGAACCCACCGCCGCGACCAGGCGCCGCACCCGCCCGCCAACCTTCGTACCCGCAACCCACAACGGAGAGACCATCCCAACCGCAGTGCCGTACACCGACGATGACCTTCGCGCAGCGGCAGCCGAGCACTGCGCGGCTGCTCTGGAGCACGTTGACCTGCCCGAGCATGTCGTCGAACATCTCGAAGACCAGGTCATCCCCAGCTCGAAGGGGTACAACCCCCGGACCTGGGGTTCCCTGCCCGAAGCACAGCGAGACCTCGCCTACGAGCTGGCCACCGACCTGGTCCTGGACGCCGCCTGGCGCGCCGAACAACTCGTCGGGCACATACCGGCCCCCGACGCGCCGCGCGTCGCCAGCCCCACCACGACGCCCGTCCTGACGCCACTGGCCGAACTGCCCTTCACCAGCGACGACATCCTCACCGCGGCCGTCCGCGTGGCTGCCAAGCAGATCGCGTGGGCCAGCGACGACGCCTCCGACATCTGGGCCACCATGGACGGCCAGTTCATCCAGAGCACCCTCGGCAACCCGGTCACCGCCCGCAAGTGGAGCACCCTGCCGCAGGATCAGCGGGAGCCAGTCGAGGTCCGCGTCTACGAGCTGCTCTACGAAGCCCGCGACCTCGTCGGCACCCTGTTCGCCCCGGAGCCGCGACCCGCCCCCATCGCGAACGTCGCGCCGCCGTTCCTCGCCGGTCCCGGCCACAATCCGATGCTGCCCGGCCAGCCGCTGCAGCTCGCCGCCTGGATCCGAGCCGAACGAGAGGGCGCTACCCGCTACACCAGCCCGTGCGGACGCGTGCGCGCCGAAGCCCGAACGACCGACACCAGCACTGGCACTGATACGACCTGGACAACCAGCTGCCACGCCCTGCTCACCGGCAGGGAAATCTGGCACGCCCAGTTCGACCCCCAGACCCCGCCGGAGATCGTCGCCGCTCTCCACACCGCCATCGCCACCCAGTTGGCGACTGCCCCGCGAGCGCTGTTCGACCCGTCCACACCTCCGGACGCCGGCCTGGCGCCGCTACGCACGGCCGGATGGTTCGCCGAAACCGTCCCGGGTTACATCGCCTGGACCGAACCGAGCGCCGAGATCGCAACGATCGGCCGGTGCACCGACCCGGGCAGCCTCGCCGCCGGAAAGAGTGACGACTGGGTCCTCAGCGGTGGAGTCCTCGGTCCTGGCCCCAAGGAAGGCTGGTACGCCCAGCTCTCCGCCCGCATACCCGCCGAATTGCTTGCCGCAGTCACCGGAGCGGTAGCCGACCGCACCCCTGTGGAACGGCTCGGCCGGGACCTCACCGACGAGCACCTCATCTATCTCGACGTCCAGCCACTGAACACGGTCGGCAAGACGCAGGCTCTGGCGCCCACCCGCGCTGGCGCCGCCGCCCTGCGCACGGCAGTCACGCAGCCCTCTGCGGCGCAGCCGCTCCACCACGCCGACAGCGGGCCGCCGGAACCAGCCAGACGTGGTCGCTGACCGCAGCCCAGGCGGCTGACGACCACACACGCGACTCGGCACCGAGCCGCAGACCGCGATCACCACCGCGCCCGACGACGCGAGGAGACCTCCCTGCCGGACTTCGAGTTCCACTGCTGGACGCTGACCGGTCCGCGGCAGCCTGCGCCCGCAGCACCCTAGCCGCCCCGGTCAAGGAGCCCGCAGTCCAACCGAGCCTGCCCCGGCAGCCGCTAACCGCCTCTCCCTTCCCGCAGGAGCACCATGGCCACCGACCAGACGACGGTCCTCGGCATCCTCGCGCCGCTCGCCGATGGGACCACCGCCGGCCACCAGCAGGTCGCGCGCCGCGACGACCTGCTCATCACCGCACAGCTGGCCAACGGCAGGCACGCGGAGACCTACCGCGGCGTCCACGTGCGGGTCGTGCTGCGACCCAGCGGCGTGGAACTGGGCGCCAACACCTTCGACTTCGACTCCTACCGCACCATCCCGCAGCGATCCCCGGGACAGATGCACAGCGACCTGGACCGTCTGGCCGAGTTGAACAGGAGTGGGCGCCTGCAACCCGGGCCGATCCGGGAGGCCATCGGCGAGTACCTCGCGCTCTTCGCGGACACAACGCCGCAGCCGGCCGCCGCCCGCTCGCGCGTGCGGATCAACTCGCGGGCCCAGTCCGCCCGGACCTCCTCGGCCACCACGTCCACGACCGCGCAGACAGCCCCGATCACACCCGCAGTCACAGCCGCCTCGCTCCCGCCGGCCGCCCGGCGCGGCAGCAGGACCTGACCGTTCAAAGCGGCTCACGTCAGGCCCCGCCTCCAGCGAAGCCAGCCCAGCAGCACCAACCGTAAGGAACGGACCTCTGCCCAGCCCGCCCATCCAGCAGCAGCTCGGGGAAGAGGCCGAGGGCCTCGTCCGGATCGCGCCGGCCTACCTCGCCGGCCCCGCCGAGGACTACCTCAGCCCCCTGCACCCCCTCCTGGAGGTCGGCGCCGTCCTGACCAACGACGGCGCCGGAAACTCCTACCTCGCCACCCCCGACCACCGAGTGCGCCTGGCCAGCGTCGCCGAGGGCGGCCTGCGGCGCTGGAAGGTCGCGGTGGCCCAGGACCCGTTCGCCGGCCACGTGACGTGGTCGGGCCACTTCACCGCGCTGACGCCTAGCGAGTTCATGACCTCGCTGGCGACAACACTCGCTCAGTTGTGGACCGCCGACGCCCTGAAGTACGACTACGACCACGACATGGACGACGTGTACGAGCCCCTGACCACCGCCGGGTGGCGGCGGACCTCCGAACGGTTCGCCGATCTGGCCGTGATGAGTTCGCCCGTAGGCGACGCCAGGATCAACTGGAAGCACTCCCTCACCCTCGGCCAAGGAACCTACCTCGGCAACGACGAGACGTGGACCTTCGCGGCCGGGGTACCGGGCGGTGACCGCTGGTACGGGCACCTGTCGCGGGTCACACCGGTGCCGATCCTTGCCGCCCTCACCACGGCCATGGCCACCTCGGAGCCGGTCGAGCGACGCTCCTCCTCACTCACCCACGCCGCCCGCCAAGCGGCCAGGATCACCGTCATCCCCGCCCCCGGCCATCACCTGACAGCCGGTTCCGACCCGGACCGCCCCGCCGGGGCCCGCACGGAACGCGCTGATGCCGCGCGCGGCCGAAGCACCAGCCTCCCCGTTTCGGCCGGCACCCCGTCACAGTGCCGCCTAGAGAGGACGATGCCATCCCCGCATTCACCTTCACAGCCCTGCCCAGCGCCGTGACCCTGGTCGTGGATGCCCCCAGTTTCGATGAGGCCCTCGCCCGTGCCCAGGATCTCGATTCCTGTTCCTACGACCTGTCGTCGCTGGGCCGCCTGGGCATCCGCATCGACGAGCTGGGGTTCGGCGACCCGGAGATCGAGCCGACTGAGCCGCACGAGCCCGACGAGGTGGCCTTGGCCGAACAGACCCGCTCTGCCGCCGAGGACGACCTGATGGAGTACGGCCTCGCGTCCGTCCTCGCCCGCCACGGCAAGCAGGCGCCCCCATCCTCCGGTGAGAGCATCAACAACTGGGCCACCTTGGTGTCTTGGACTGACGGGCCGGTGGAGTTCGCTGGCGTCGTCTCGCAGGTCGTCGACCACGACGACGGTGCGCTCGCCCAGCTGCACCGGTTCCTGGAGTACGCCGAGAACCGGCTGTGGGAGCGCCACGACAACGACCGGGCCACGAAGTTCGCGGAGGCCAGGAAGCTGCTGGAGGAGATCGGCGACGACCTGGCGCGCACGGCCACCGAGATGCTCACGCCACCCTCCCGACCGCGCCAAGCAGCAGTTGTCCGCTCCAACCGCCTGCCCGCCCTCACCCGCAACGCGCCGAACACACCACTGGCCGCACAGCAGACCACGCTCGTGCCCCCGGCTGCAGCCAGTAACCAGCACACCCGATGACGCCGCAGCCCCAGGCCGCCAGCGACAACCCGGCCACAGCCGAAGGAGAGAACATCACCACACCCCCACTCGCCGGTGTCCAGGCAGCACCCCGTCGGCTGGCGGGCCCCGGTCGGCTGGCGGGCCCCGGTCGGTCGACCGCCGACGCCGATTCAGCCGTGCGCCCCCGGCTCCTGTCCGCGGCCTCGTCGCTGATGGTGCAGGTCCTGCGCGCCGAGTCCCCGCCGGTGCCCGCGCCGATCGTGCCCCCGTGCACTGCCGAGACCAGCCGCACCTGACGCACCTGACGCACGTCAGGTCGGCTCCCGCCCCGCCAAGACCAGGAGCTCCCTTGCCCACCCCCACTGTCCCTACCACGCCCACCAGTCCGCACGAGCTGCGCGACGGCATCATCGCCGCCGCCGCTGTGCATCGGATCGGCTATTCCCTCCACTGCAGCAGGTCGGCCGCATCCACCTCGGCGGCGCTCGACGCGCTCCTTCCCATGCTCAACGAACTTGAGGAGCAGCTCGACTTCGCCAACCAGGCCGTCGGAGAGGACGTTGGTCTGAGTCTCGACGACATCGCCAAGGGCTTCGGCGCCGCCACGGCGACAACGGCCCAGCTACGCGACGACGTCGAGCGACTCTCCCGACAGCTCGCCCGCCCCGAGCCCGCCGCCGTAGGCCGCGCGCCCCGTGTCGAGGCGGCACACCGACGGACCGCCGAATGGCCGACGTTCCCGACGCGCCCCCCAGAAGCCGAGGCTGCCATCGCCCAGGCCCGCATTACCGGGCTGTCGCGGTGACCCCGGCACAGGACCAGATCAGCATCCATCCGGGCCTGCACGGCGTTGTCCAGGTTACCGGTGCCGGACCGGCGGCCCTCGAGGTGATCGCCCCGCTCGGCTTCCGAGCCCCGCTCAAAGGACCAGGCCCGGTACGCCTGAACTCGCTGGATGGGCCGGCGCAGCAGAAGGCCGTCGCGGGCCAGGCCGCCCGCCGCCTGCGCGAGGCCGGCCACCATGTCGACCTCCACCCGGCGCTTCACACCTCAGAGCGCGGTGAACGCGCCATGGAGATGCTGGCCGGCATCAGCGCCAGACTCGCCGAACTGCAGGCACTGGCCGAAGAGACAGAGCATCCGGGTGAGCTGGCCGACCTCCTAGGCCAGCTCACCACGGGGCGGGGAAACGCGATGGACGCACTGGAGCAGATGCTGCGCGCCTGCGCACAGGCTGTCCGTACGACCACCGACCCCGGGCAGCACGACCTGATCGGCCGGATCACTGCCGATGCGGGCCGCATCGGGGAGAGCAGCGCCGGTCTCGCCCGGTGGTCCTCCGCCCTGCGCACCATCGACATCCACGCCGGTAACCGCCGGCGCGCCGCAACGGCCTCATCGCCCTGGGCTGATGCGTCACTCGGGCGGCCCAGCACCCACTCCTACCCCGGCCCGACTCCCACGAACGCAGTTGCTGCTCCCACCCGCCGCCCGGTGTGAATGCCTGCCAGGAGACGTCCTACGTGCCAGCTCGCACCATCACGATCCGCCGCTCTCCCGACGCCGGCGTCACGACAGGCGGCGGCGGCTCCCCCCGCCAGGCGGCCATCGCCGCCAGTTCAACGGCACCAACCAGCACACCGCCCGCCGCCACCGCTCGACGGACCGACGACTGCAACCCGACCCCAAGGACCCTGTGACCGCACCGGCTGGCAACACGCTGGAGCTGGGCCTCGCCCAGCTCGCCCGCATCAGCCAACATCCCAGCGCCACCGCACGGCTGATCATCCGAGGACTGCTCGACGCCCCAGGAACCGAGAACGCGCTCGCGCCCGCACTCACCAGGTCTGATCTACGCCCCGCAGCACTGGAGGTCGCCCGCGCCCTGGTCGAGCGCCGCATCGACGCCGGTGAACCGTGGACCCACGCCGCTGCCGACTGGCTCAGCAAGGCCGACTCCGACTGGCGCACATCGGCCCGATTCTGCAACGACCTCGCCTGGTACGCCCGTCGGCGCGGCAATAGCGCCAGCATCTACCTCACCAGCGCAGACCACCTGACGAGGCCGGGAACGGACCATGTCCACGCACAGGCCCTCGTCCACCTGCAACTGGCGGCCCTGCGCTACGACTTCCGCTGCCGGAGCATCCAGCAGCTCCTCGACCAGGTTCCTGAATCACGCCGCGCTCACTGGGATCCGTACACCCGAGCCCTGCGAGCCTTCGCCCTCCTCGGCCAGTCCAACCCGGATGGGCTGAACGTGATGCAGCACAGCCTCGACGAGGCCGGCGACAACCCGCAGGTCTGCCACGCGCTCCTGCATGGTCTGTGGCTCGGCGACGCCCTGCCCGGCCAAGCCGAGCAGATCCTGCGGCTGGCCGCTCGATCCATCTTCGCCGACGACGACCCGGTGATGCTCTTCCGCGCCGCCAGTGCGCTTCGCATGCTCGGGCGCCGCCACGAGGCACTGGCCACGGTCGAGAACGCGATGGAGGCGCTCGCGCCGAACGCGCCGGAGTTCCACGCAGACCTCGTGCGCGAGCGGACCCTGATCACGTCTCTTCCCCGATAGCACTGCGGCTGGTGCCGACCTCGGAAGTCCGCCGGTCGGTGCCCAGCACTCGGCGTGGGCACCACTCGGCCCTCGGCGGTGGCAACACGAAGGCCGGCGGTGGACGCTTCTGAGTCCGCCGCCGGCCTTCGCAATTCGCGCTACGCGGCGTAACTGGCCTCGAACAGCTCGCCCGCGCGAGCGAGATCCTCCACCGACTTGATCCGCACCTCCAGGTCGCCCGTGCCGTGGTGCCCGATCTCGCGTACGTCGCGGGTCCAGCCGTCGACCAGCTTCACCGTGGACGGGTCAACCTTGAGGAAGACCAGCAGCGTGTGCTCGCGCGGGAGCACCTTCACACAGGCGATGTTGCCCGAGCGCCGGTAGGCGAAGTACAGCTGCAAGGGAACGCTGTGGACATCGCCCAGCGCGAGTAGCCGAGCGTCCAGGTCGGCATACAGGTCCTGGAGCGACTGTGGGGCCTGTGCGAGGACCTCCGTCACGGTCTTCGTCTTGCCGGCCGAAGGCGAGCTGTCGGCCGAACCGGGCACGCTGGACGACGCATCGGTCGTCCCGGCGACCGAGACCAACGTCTCGAGTGCGAGGATCCCGTCGTTGAAGCTCGTGTACCGGACCAGGTCCACTCGCCGGCCGATCTCCTGAACAGCGTGCGCGTCGTAGCGCGTGAAGTCGCCCGCGATGCACACGACCCGAGGGCTACTCCAATCAACGCGGGCAGAGACATCGGCACCGAGCCTCTTCGCCACGAGCGCCTCGAACTCCGACTTATGGTCCCTCAACCAGGCCAAATAATAGAGCCCTTGAGTAACGATGCTCTCACCACGGGCACGCTTGTACTCGACTTTACCGACCGCAGGAGCTCGGATACCAGCTCTGAACTGCGACGATTCATAGACTACATGTCCGTGACGGTCTGTCATCAC